>JBNJFG010000004.1:0-62996 GCA_051746665.1 Bacillota bacterium | reverse complement strand
TTTATCAACAGCATTAACTGCCTCTGCCGCACTCGATGCTGAAGCAATCGGAATGGGTGATAACTTTTCTACCATGACAGGAGAGGCTGCCTACTATTCTAATCCGGCTGGTCTGGCCTTAAGAGAAAATAATTTTGCTGTAAAAGCAAATTTTGGTTTATCAGTTTGGAATAATGTTTTTGAAAACAGTGAGTTTTCCGAAGATGAGATTGAAAGCAAATTAACAGATGAAGATTTAATTTTAGCAGGAAGAACTGCTTTTGGGACTCAGTTTTATTATAAAAACTTTGCTTTAGCTGTTAATGGTCGCGGAGAGGGAATGCTGGAAACTGATAGTAATGCAGCTGAAATTTTAACCGGTGATACTCCGGAAATCAGTTTAGATGCACTACTTGATAGAAAAGATAACAAAGTTACAGCTAGTTTTGGTAAAACTGCAGGTGGAGCTGCAGCAACTGCTGATGTATCTTTAAGTTATGCCCGCGAAATTTTTAGTCAGTGGTCAGAGGATTCAGACAAAGTGGAAGGACTTTATTTTGGGGCTACATATCACTATTTAGAAGGTGAGATTTATAAATTTCGTGGTGGTGGAGAAATTACTGCTGAAATTCTTGATACAAATAATCCTTCTATAACTTATTCAGATTCAGCTGAATTTTATGCCAATGAAGCTGAAAATGCAACTGGTGATGCCTTTGATTTTGGATTAGCTCTTAAAACCAGTGGAGACTATAGCTTTGCCTTTAGTGCAATGAATATTGGTGAAATTTCAGCAGATGAATATATTAAAGATGGAACTACTTATAAACCTGATTCTACTAATAATAATAAACTGATAGAAGTTCCTACTAGTGATGACGGAGATTTAGTTAAAGAAAAGATTAAATATAAACTACCTCGAGTATACAGACTGGGTATGAAAAAAGAATTTAGCCAAAACACTGTAGTTTATGCAGACTACTCCCGGGTGAGTTATGATGGAGGGCAAGATGAAAATATCTATGCTTTGGGAAGTGAATTTAGAAAAACTAAATTTATACCTCTGCGTTTAGGTGTTAATTACTCTTCTTTAAGAGAAGATATTGAACTGGCAGCTGGCATGGGAATTAATATCAGTAATAATTTCAAAATTAATTTAGGTATCGCTGATCTACTTGCGTTAACTGATAAAGCAAAAAGTGTTAAATTTGGTATTTCAACATTAATCAGCTTTTAATTTAAAGATAATTTAATAAAAAACATGAATAATTTTAATTAACCGGTCCTTGTGGCCGGTCTTTTTTTTGGAAAAATAAAAATTAAAAGAAGGATTTTGGTTATTGGTCTAGAAACTATAACATTGGTTTGTCTAAAAAATAATATTTAGACTTTATTTAAAACCTGGAGGTTTAAAAATTAATGAGTAAAAAAGATTATGATGTAATTATCATTGGCGCTGGACCAACTGGAATTTTTACTGCTATGGAATTTGTCAAAAAAGAAGCAGAATTAGATATTTTGATTTTAGAAAAGGGAACTGATTTGGAAAGAAGAGTTTGTCCAATGAAAGAAAATCCTGGTATGGGATGTGTTAACTGTCCCAGCTGCGCAATAGTATCAGGGTGGGGTGGAGCTGGAGCCTATAGTGATGGAAAACTTTCACTTTCTCCTGATATTGGTGGAAATTTAGAAAAGTATATAGGCAGACAGCAGTTAATTGATAATATTTCTTATGCAGATGATATTTATATGGAATTTGGAGCACCTGATCGTGTTTTTGGAGTTGCTGAGGATAAGCAGGATGAAATTCGAAAAAAAGCTGTAAGAGCTGAATTGAAATTTATCCCTGCTAGTTTAAGACATTTAGGAACAGGATATAGTCAGGTTGTTTTACAGAATATGCAGGATTTTTTAGAAGAAAAAGGCGTAGAAATTCGATTTGGAGTCAATGTCAAGCAGTTTATAGTAGAAGATAACAAAATTGAAGCTATAAAAACTGCTGCTGGAGAAAAAATAACAGCTGATTATGTAATGGCTGCAGCAGGTAGAGAAAATGCTGAATGGTTAACAAATGAAGCAAAAAAATTAGATATTGAAACAGCAATTAACCCGGTTGATATTGGTGTTAGAGTTGAATGTCCAGCAGCAATAACAGAATATATGACTGATAATTTATATGAATCTAAATTAATTTATCATACACCTACTTTTGATGATAAGGTTAGAACATTTTGTATGTCTCCATATGGAGAAGTTGTTAGTGAAAATAATCAAGGGTTGATTACTGTAAATGGTCACAGTCACTCTGATATTAAAACACATAACACAAATTTCGCACTTTTAGTTAGTAAGACATTTACAGAACCATTTCATGAACCAATTACTTATGGTAAAGATATTGCTAAACTTGCTAATTTATTAGCTGGTGGAGTTTTAGTTCAAAGATTGGGAGACTTACTTGATGGAAGAAGAACTACTGAAGAAAGGCTTAAAAGATCTATTACAGAGCCCACTTTAAAAGGTGCAACTCCTGGAGATTTATCTTTAGTTTTACCTCATAGACATTTAACAGGAATTATTGAAATGTTAAAAGCGTTAGATAAAATAACTCCGGGTATTTATGGGCGTGATACTTTACTTTATGGTGTAGAAGTTAAATTTTATTCATCTAGATTGAATATTGGTGATAATTTAGAGTCTAAAGTGAAAAACTTATTTTTTGGAGGCGATGGAGCAGGTATAACAAGAGGCTTAATGCAGGCTTCTGTTTCCGGAATAGTTATTGCGCGTTCAATAATGGAAAAATTAAATAATTAATAAGTTGAATTTATAATAATAAAAGCAATAAAACTAGACTATTTTAAATAGTTAATGGTTTTATTGCTTTTTTATATTTTAAAAGATAGATGGTCTGGCTGCGGGGATTTGAACCCCGGACTTCTTCGCCCCGAACGAAGCGCGCTACCAAACTGCGCTACAGCCAGTTTTAGATAAAATATATTATATCATGTTTTTAAATGATATTAAAAATAATTTTATTGGAATTGTTAAATTTTAACTTGATATTTATTCTCAATAACTATATAATTAATCCAAGTTAACAACTCGAGTTTAAATATATTTTACAGGAGGTATCTTAAATGAAATTTAATGTAGGAGATAAAATTCCAGAATTAAAACTAAGAGATCACAATGAAGAAGAAATAACTTTAGATAAATTTGATGGCAAAAATATATTATTGTCATTTCATCCTTTAGCTTGGACAAGTGTTTGTCGTGATCAGATGCAGGCTTTAGAAGTAAATTATGAAGAATTTGAAAAAAACAATACTGTTCCTCTTGGAATTAGTGTTGATCCTGTTCCTGCTAAGCGAGCATGGGCAGCAAATATAGGTTTAGAAAATTTGAGGCTTTTATCTGATTTTTGGCCTCATGGAGACTTTGCTTCAAAACTAGGAATTTTTATAGAAGAAAAAGGAATTTCAGGTAGAGTAAATATTTTGGTTAATGCTCAAGGAGAAGTTCTTTGGGCCAAAGAATATGACATCTCAGAATTACCAGATATTGATGAGGTACTAGATGCTGTTGGAAAAAATTCTTAATTTCTGGCTTAAATAATAAAGCTCAGTTAAAAATAACTGCTATTCAGAATTAGAGTAAAAAGTTCACAACTGATTTATTCTAAAAATTAAATTTTAAGAGCAAGTAAATTCCCTGTTTTTGATAAGCAGGGTTTTTTGCTTGCTCTTTGTTATTTATGTTATAATTAAATTTAGCTTGAGAAAGATAACAGATCAAATTATAATTTATAAACCAAAACAATTTAAAATACAGCGATATGTCATCTAATAGGGAGTGGGAAAATTGGATATATTTTTAGTAATTATGGTGCTTATTTTATTTGCGGTTGAAATTGCTGCAATATTTTTGCCAGTTCTGCCTGACTCTGTTTTTTTCTGGGCAGCCGTTATTTTATTTAAAATAATTAAAACAGATATAAACTATTCTCTATATTTTTGGATAGGAGCAATTTTGATAACAGTTCTTATATTTTTTGCAGATTATTTAGCAAATGCTTATTTTATTAAAAAACGTGGTGGAAGTAATAGAACTATATTTGCAGCGGTTGTGGGAATGCTGTTTGGAACAATATTTTTAGGACCTTTAGGTTTAATAATTGCACCATTCATCTTAATATTTGTTACGGAATACTGGCAGAGTAGGAATAAAGAAGATTCATTTAAACTTGCATTAGGAAGTATTTTTGCCTTTTTAACAAGTACAGCTGTTAGACTAAGTATGCAGATATTTTTGATGATCTGGTTTTTTATTGAAATTTACTAAATAAAAAAATAATAATAGAAAAATAAGCAGGAGAATAAGCATTTAACTAAAATTTTGTTTATTTAATAAGTTAAGGAGGCTGACAGTGTATAAAATTTACAGTGGAAGCACAGGTAGTGGTAAAAGTTCAAAATTAAAAGAAGAATATCAGAGGCTGGCTTCTGAAATTGGTAGTGAAAAAGTATTATTGTTTTTAAATTCTGCTCGTTCTGTCAGTCAATTTAGAGAAGAAATTAATTTAAAAATGGTTGGTAACCTAAACATTTATACTTATTTTGGTTTTGTAAATCAACAGCTGAATAAACATTGGCCAGCTGTAGAAAGAAAATATAGTGGGGAAAATCAAGTAATTGAGCCAACTTTTATGAATATAGAGACCTCTCATTTTTTAATGAGTAACTATGTTGCAAAATATAGAAAAGATAAAGCCTATTTTCGGAACATTAAAGCTAGACCAGTTCAAATTGCGGTTCAGTTAATTGATAACTTAAATCTGGCTGCCTTTAATATGCTTGATTTTGAAGAATTACAGCAGCGGTTGTTGAGCTGGACACAAAATGATGCAGAGAGGAAAGAATATGCTGAACAGTCAATAGAAATTATGAAGACTTTTAGAAATTTTTCACTAAATTATCGACTCTTTGATTATTCAGCTGCAGTAACTTTATTTAATAAATTTTTGCTGGCTAATCCAGAATATCTTAATAATTTAAATAATAAATATGATTATTTGCTAGTAGATGATTTAGAAAAAGTTATTCCTGCTGGACAAAATTTAATAAAAACTTTAACTGAATTAAATCTGCAGGGGATCTTCACTTTTAATGAAAGTGGTGGTTTTAACAGATTTTTTGGAGGCAATCCCGCTTCAGCAAAAAATAAATTCTTTAATTCGGAAGCAAAAATAATTGAATTAGAAGAAAGTTATACTGCGGCAAAATCAAGTAGTGAACTGGCAGGAGAAATAAAAAAAGTAGTAAAGGAAAGAAGATCAAATTTAGTGCAGTCAAAACTTTTGTTAGAAGAAATAGATAGTGAACTAAGAGGAGAAATGTTAATTAATGTTGGTAAAAAAATTATTTCTCTGCTTAAAAAAGGAGTTAAAGCGGATGAAATAGCAGTTATTTCTCCTAAAATTGATAAAGTTTTAAGTTTTAGTTTAGAAAAGATTTTAGAAAAAAATGGGTATCAGTTAAGTAATTTTAATCGATCTAAACGTTTAATTGATATTCCTTTTGCCAGAGCGCTTTTAATATTATATTTATTTCATTGTAACCGGACGAATATTGTTGGAGTTTCATCATTACAGCAGGCTCTTTCTCTACTTTTAGAATTAGATCCTTTACGTTCTTATATACTAGCAGAAGAAATTGCGGCTTCGGGAATGAAATTTATTGATCTTGATGATTCTAATTTAAGAGAAAAAATAAATTTTCAGTCTGCAGAAAAATATGACTATTTAAAAGATTGGATGCATGATAAAAAAGAAGAAAAATTGGAAATAGAAGATTTTTTTCAATTAGTTTTTAGTGAACTTTTGGCACCTTTAAACCCTTCTCAGGAAGATATTTTTGCCTGTAGACAGATGATTGAATCAGTGGCTCGGTTTCATCAAGCAGTAGAAAATTTTCATCAAGAAAAAGATGATTTAAGTGAGCGGTATATAAATATGATTTATGAGGGAACTCTTGCTGCAGAAACTCTTTTTAAAGGTCAGGAAAAAGAAAGAGGAGTTATACTGGCTTCACCTTATAAGTTTTTATTTTCACCTGAATTAAATGGTGTTGATTATTTATTCCTGCTTGATATTTCAAGCAGTGATTGGATGCAGAGCATTGCTAAAGAATTAGTTAATCCGTATATTTATACTGAACAATGGCAGCAGCATAAAGTTTGGGATGATCTGGTCGATCAACAAATACGATTAAATCAGCTAAGTGATTTTTTGATTAGTTTAATTTACAAAGTAAAAAAAGGTATATATATAGCAGATAGTTTTTTAAACAGCAGTGGTAGAGAGCAAGAAGGACCACTTTATCGCTGGTTTGATGTGAGAGGAGAGTAATAATGGATTTTAAACCCAGACCTGGACAGAAAGAGGTATTAGAATATAGAGGTGGACAGCTTGCTGTTCCAGCTGTTCCAGGAGCAGGTAAGACAACAGTTCTTGCTCATCTGGCAGCAGAACTAATTGCCTCAGAATTACAAAATGATCAAAAAATATTGATAGTAACATATATGAATTCAGCTGTTGCAAATTTCCGCAAAAGAATTGGAGATTTTCTGGCAGAAAAAGGACTTCCTAGGAGTCGCGGCTACAGTGTTAAAACACTTCATTCACTTGCTTTAGGTATTATTAAAGAGAAACCTGAGGCAAGATTAATAAATCAAGATTTTGAATTAATTGAATCAAGTAAACGTTATCGTTGGATTAAAGATTTATGTCGTAAATGGGCAGGGGAAAATAATGAATTATTAAAGCAATTTTTTAATTTAGAAAAAAATAGCTATCGATTTGATAAATACTTAAAAAAATGGGAAGAAGAAGATTTTCCAGCTTTTGTGGCCTCAATGATTTCATATTTTAAACTTAAACTGCTTGCTGGAGAAGAATTAAAAAATATGATTAAATACTCAAATCTTAAATCTGCAAACATTTTAACTCCAGCAGCAGAGATATTTTCTGAATATGAATTTAGAATGGCTCAGGCAGGACTTTTAGATTTTGATGATCTGGTTCAACAAAGTTTGAAATTACTAAAAGAAGATAATGATTTTGCTAAGCGAATTGCTTCTCAATATGCATATATTTTTGAAGATGAAGCTCAAGATTCAAATCAAGCACAGGAAGAGATGCTCTATTTACTGGCTGGAGAAAACAATAATTTAGTCAGAGTTGGCGATAGTAATCAGGCAATTACCGGTACATTTACTCTTTCAGATCCAGAAATTTTTCGCAGCTACTGTAAAAAAGAGGATGTTAAAGTTGAAACTATGGCAGTTTCCAGCCGCAGCAGTCAAGATATTATTGATCTAGCAAACTATATTGTTGACTGGAGTCAAGAAGAATTTTCAGAAAGAGAGATAGATCCTTTAGAAACTAAATATATAAAAGCAGCTTCTAGTGATGATCCAGCTCCTAATCCACAGCCTGAAGATTATAGAATAGGAATTAAAGCTTTTAAAAATTGGAAAACAGAAAAACAATTTATAGCAAAGCAAGCATTAAGAAAAGCAAAAGAAAATAATAAAGAAACAACTGCAGTATTGATGCCTACAGGTTGGCAGCTGGAAGAAATAGCAAGAGAAATCAATAATTTGGGAGGGGAATTTCAGCTTGCTGGCAGCAGTTCTAATGATGTGTTTTTAACTGAATTAGAAGTTATACTAAAATTTTTAACATCTCCAGCTTCTGCTGATAACTTAAAGCTAATTTTTGCTGAAATTTTTGGAAAAGAAAAACCAGAATTCAACAAACTTTTAGACGAGATCTTAAAGGATAATCAAAATCATGAAATTATTTTCCCTTTATCAGGTTTAAATCGAGACAATTTTGGCAGGGAATTTAGACAAAAAGAAGTTTTTGAAGATTTTTTTAAAAGTTTAATCCAAATTCAGGGCTGGCTTGAAGCTTCGATGGATTTACCTCCTGATGAGCTTGTTTTATTTCTGGCAGAAAGAATTGGTCTTACAGGAAAAAAACTGGCTCTGGCTCAAAACTTAGCCTTAGAATTTGGCAGACTTTTAAAAGAAAATCCTGCCTGGCGATTAGATCAGTTAACTGCAGAACTTCCTGAAATAAGAGACCGCATTAAACAATTTGCTGAAACATTAACTGAAATGGAAGGTTTTGAGGCTAAACCTGATCAAGTAACTTTATCAACTCTTCATAAAGCCAAAGGTATGGAATGGGATACAGTTTTTATTGGCAGTCTAACTTCAAGTCATTTTCAGCATGATAATGATGATTATTTTATGGGAGAAAAGTTTTATTTAAATGAAGAAATAAAAAATCCTAAAGCTTCTGCTAGAGCTGAATTAGAATATATTTTGAATGAAAAAAAAGAACGAAATGCTGATTATAAAGCGAGACAAAAATTGATAGCAGAAAGGGTACGACTTCTTTATGTAGGAATCACTCGTGCTCGTCGTAATTTATTTTTAAGCACTCATCAAAAACATGGTAAATGGGATAAAGATCCTGCTTTTATTTTCAGTTCTTTAAAAAAGTTTATTGAGAAAAAAAAGAGCAGTAGTTGAAAGGAGCAAAAATAAATGGCTTTTAAAAATTTAACCGATTTATATTTTTCTCAATCTGCTCTTTCTATTTTCAAAAACTGTCGGAGGCGTTTTAGATATAGATATCTAGATGGATTGTATTGGCCTGCTGAATGGGGAATGAACGAAGAAGTTAAAAATGATTTAAAACAGGGAAGACAATTTCATCTTTTAGCAGAAAGATATTATAACAAAACTATGGGAGAAACAGTTTTGAGTTCTAAACAGCCGCTACAATCCTGGCTAAATAGATTGAGATCTTTTTCCAAGGCTGAAAATGTTGTCTCTGCAGAACAAGAACTTCGTTATCAAAAGGATAAATTAAAATTACTAGCTAAATACGATCTTTTAAAATATAATCAATCTTTAAAAAAATTTATTGTTTTTGACTGGAAAACTGATAAAAAAAGCTTATATGAAAAAGACATTAAAAATTCTATGCAAAGTCGCTTTTATTTATACTTATTATTTGAAGCTGGTTATGATTATTTTTCTGCTGAATATCAACTTAAAAATATGCCAGAGCTTATCTACTGGAATCCTCGTTATCCAAAGCAAGAAATAAGAATAGAATATGATATTAATAAATTTGAGAAAGATAAAAACTATTTTAAAAAATTAATTAATGAAATTTTAAATGAAGATAAATTTCCATTAACAGCAGAATTAAACAAATGTCAATTTTGCGAATATAGACCGATTTGCAGGGGGAAAAAGACAGAAAACAAGGAAATAATAGAAGATGATTTAGATTTGAATCTTGACTGGGAATCAGTCGAAGAAATAGAATTTTAATTTGATTATTTTTGAAAATTAATATTAAATTTATTTAAAATAAATTTAAAAAATGAGGTGAGTTTATAGAATAAACTTAAAAGTTTATTCGTAAATTTATGTTTGAAAAGCAAGATAGTTATCAGCTGCGCTATATTTATCATACTAATCGACACAACAATGCTTATTTAATTGAACTTAACTTAGATAAATATGAAGATCTTTTTAATAGCTGGGATGGCTCTGAACTTGACCGTAAAGAACTTGATCCTGAGCTAAGTCAATTTTTAGAAAGAGCAAGTTATGAGCTGCCGATAAAAGAAAATATAGAACTCTGTTTCTATTTACCGGAAGATAAAAAAAATAAAAAAATGGAAGCAGACTCTAAAGCAACCATTAAAAATAATTTTAGAATGAATTTATTTTTTATTGATCAAAATTTAAAAAATAATAATAAAAAGATAGCTACTTATATTTCAATGGGAGTTTTATTTTTGATTACGGCTTATATAATTCCAGAAAACAAAGATTTATCACTTCTAATTTCACTATTGATGGAAGGTTTATTTGTAGGTGGTTGGGTCTTTTTATGGGAGGCGTTTTCAATTTTCTTTTTTGGTAGTCGGGAACTTAAAAATAAGAAAAAAAGATATTTTAGATATCTAGATTCAAAAATAGTTTTTGAGTATACAGATTGAGAGGTTATAAATGAAAATAACTAAGTCTGAAGAATTTGAACCTAAAAAAGAATTAGTTGAATATCTAGGGAGTGAAAAAATTGCTTGTTTGGCTGAAAAAAGAGGTTTAAAATCTATAGATGAATTAATGAGTTTTATTGAGCCGGAAAAATATACTCCTTTAAATATAATTGATTTCCCAAAAATTATGGAGATTGTAGATTTTATTTTAGAACACATTAAAAAAGAGAGTAATATTTTAATTTATGGAGATTATGATGTTGATGGAATTAGCTCAACTTCAATTTTAGTTGGAGGGCTTCGGCATTTGAGTAATCAAATAAGTTATCACATCCCTGATCGTTTTAAAGAAGGATATGGCCTTAATAAAGAGGTCTTAGCATCATATCAGGATGAAATTGATCTGGTTATTAGCTGTGACTGTGGTATAAGCAATTATGATGAAGTTAAGTTTGCAAAAGATTTAGGTATGGATTTTATTGTAACTGATCATCATGATTTACCTGAACAATTACCACCAGCAGATTATGTTATTTCTCCTAGGTTGTTGTCAGAAGAGCATCAAGGGTATTGGCTTCCTGGTGCTGGAATGGCTTATTTTTTAATAAAGGCAGTATTTGAAAAAGTAGGCAAAAAAGGTGAAGAAAAAAAATATTTAGACCTATTATTGCTTGCAATAATAGCAGATGTGGTTCCACTAAAAGGTGAAAATCGTTATTTATTTAAAACAGGTTTAAAAAAATTGAAAAATACAGAAAGAATAGGTTTAATAGCTCTTTATAATGAGCTTGATATTAATCCATTGGAGATTAATGAAAAAACATTGGGCTTTCAAATAGGTCCTTTGTTAAATTCTGCTGGCAGGATTGATAGTGCAGAAAAAGGATTGAAATTACTTTTAGCAGAAGATAAAAGAACCGCAGCGGGTCTGGCAGCAGAATTAAATCAAATTAATCAGCACCGCAAAGAAATTAGTCAAAAAATATATTTAGATTTAGAAAAAAAAATTACCACTCAGCAGAGAAAGGCAGTGATTAGCTATAACTCTGATTGGCACCAGGGAGTAATTGGAATTGCTGCTGGTAGAATAACAGAGAATTATCAGGTTCCAGCAGTTTTGATGACTTCTAATCAGCAGAGTGAACTAATAACAGGCTCAGCTCGTTCAATTGATGGAATTAATATTAATAATCTGATTTCTGAGTGCTCTGATCTTTTAGAAAAACATGGAGGTCATGCTGCAGCAGCAGGATTTTCATTAAAAAAAGATAGATTGGAAAAATTTAAATTAAGACTACAGAGGTTAATTGATCAAAAACTTGATAAAATTGATTCTGAACTTGAAATAAAGGCAGATCTAAATTTAAAAATTCCTAAAATTAGCGAAGAATTTTATAAAACTTTGAGACTTTTTGCACCATTTGGTGAAGCAAATCCAGAACCTATTTTCTATTTAGAAGCTGATATTTTAAGCAGTCGTGAAATATCTGCTGGTAAACACAAACGCCTTGTTTTAGGAAATCAAGATCATAAAATAACGGCTCTTTGGTGGTGGGCTGGAGATATAGAAAGTAGTTATACTCAAAAAATTGCCTGTAGATTAACAGAAAATACTTATCGAGGCAACAAAAGTTTACAGCTTGAGATTAAAGCTTTAGAGCCACAAAAAAATCTAAATGAAAATTTTCAAACAACAAAAGAAACTAAAAACAAAATCAAAATAATTGATTGGAGAGATAAAGATTTAACTGAAATTAAAACTGGTGTTAAAAATACAGTTTATTTTGCTGAGGGCTTAGAAGAATATGATTTTTATCCACTTATAAATCGCAATTATTTTAGAGAAGCAAAAAATTTAATTTTAATCACAATTCCACATTCGATTTCAGTTTTAAAAGAGATTATAATTTTAACTGGTGCTGAAAAAATCATATTAATAAACTCTAAAACTCAAACTAAAAAATTAAATAAATTTATAAGAAAATTTTTATCTTTAGTAAAATATAGTCTAAAAAAAGAAAATGGGATTTTAAACTTAGGACAGGCAGCTTTAGCGCTTGAAACAGGTGAAATTACTATAAAAAGAGCATTAGAGTTTTTAAGAGCAGAAGCTATGATTAGTTATGAATATTTATCATATCAAGAAGTTTTAATTACAAAAGGTGGAGAAAAAGATTTAGGTAAGTCTAATTTGTGTAGGAAAAATCTACAAAATCTTTTAAAGGAAAGTTCTGCTTTTAGAAGGTTTATGCAAAATAAAGAAGTTACAAAAATAGAGAAATTGATTAATAGTAGATTTAGTTAAATAAAGCTTTAGTTGGATTTTAGTTATAATATTTATTTATAATACAATTTTGATAAAAGGAGTAACGAAATGAAAATTAAAAATTTAAAATTTTTAAAAGGTGCTAAAAAAGCAAAAGGCTTAACAGTTATTGTAGATGTTTTTAGAGCTTATACAACTGCAGCTTATCTTTTTGATAGACAAGCAGATAAAATTTTTATAGTTAGTAAAATTGAAACAGCTAAAAAATTAAAAAATGAGTTAGATTCTCCTGTTTTAATAGGTGAAAGAAAAGGAATAAAGTTAGCTGATTTTGATTATAATAATTCTCCTTATTTTATTTCACAGCATGATTTTTCTGGTAAAGAGATAGTTTTAAGCACAAGTGCAGGCACTAAAGGTATAATTAAAGCCGCTGGTGCTGATGAAATCATCACCGGAAGTTTTGTAAATATAGCTGCTGCTGCAAAATATATAAAAAATAAAAAAGCAGATATCATTTCAATTGTTGCAATGGGCAATAATGGGATAACTGAGGCAGATGAAGATAATCTATATGTCCAGGAATTAAATAAATTATTAGAGAATAAAGAAATTTTAAGTCAAGATGAAATCAAAAATAGATTAAGAACACCAGCTGGGGATAGATTTTTTGTGGAATCAACTCAAACAGAAATGCCTAAGGAAGATTTTGAATACTGTTTAAAAATTAATAAATTTAATTTTGTTATTAAAGCCGTAAAAATAGCAGAAGATATTTATCAACTAAAAAAGGAAGAGGTGAGTTAAATGAAAAGAATTTTAATTGTTTTAATTATCATTTTCACTATTTTACTTTCTGCAGCTGTGACAAATCCTTCTCGAGAAGAATTTATAAACTGGGGTGTTGCTGAAATAAGGTCTCAAGCTGAAAATGATATAGAAAGATTTTTTGGAGGAGCAGTTGCTGCACCTATGTTGGAATTACAAACAGAAGTAGATGATTATGTATTTTTTACCGTTTTTACTTTGGAAAAATCAGATAGTGAGGTAAAATATTTAGGGATATTCAACAATTTTTTTGCTCTAAATTAAAAAATATTTGACTTTAGAACTCAGTTTAATAAAATAATGTATGGATAATTAAAGAAATCAATTGTGCTTTGGAGATAATAAAGTTGGAGGAGATTATATAATGGATGATTATTTAATTCGAGCCATAACAACTAATAAAGAAATTAGAGCTTTGGCGGTTAAATCTACAGATGTTGTTAGAGAAGCACAGGAAAGACATAAGACTACCCCTGTGGCAACTGCAGCATTAGGGCGTGTAATTACAGGTGCTCTATTGACTGGTTCTTTGGTTAAGTCTGGAGATGAGATTATTCTAAAGATTGAAGGTACAGGGCCTGCTGGTAAAATTGTAGCAGATGCAAATCAAAAAGGAGAGGTAAGAGGTTATATCCAGAATCCTGAGCTTGACTTATACCAGACTGACTCTGGTAAACTTGATGTAGCAAAGGCTGTTGGTGCCGGTGAACTTTCACTAACAAAAATCATGAGAATGAAAGAACCATATAAAGGTAGTGTACCTTTAGTTTCTGGAGAAATAGGTGAAGATTTAACTTATTATTTTACTGCTTCGGAACAGGTTCCTTCTGCAGTTGGTCTCGGTGTTTTGGTAGATACTGACCTCAGTGTTAAAGCAGCTGGTGGTTTTATAATTCAATTATTACCTGATGCTTCTGATGAAACAATTGAAATGTTGGAAAATAATTTGTCCAAAATAAAGTCTGTTAGTAAATTAATTGAGTCAGGTATGACACCAGAAAAATTATTGGAAAAACTATTAGGTGATCTGGATTATAGAATTATGGCTCGTAAAGATGTTAAATTTAAATGCCGCTGCAGTCGCGAAAGAAGTTTTGAGTTAATAGCAGGTTTGGGTAAAGATGAAATAGAAGAAACTTTAGCTGAACAGGGAAAAATAGAAGTACGCTGTCATTTTTGTAATAACACTTATACTTTTGAAAAAGAAGAAGTAACAGAACTCGTTAAAGAATTAGAAGCAAAAGAAAATAAAATTCCTGAAGTTGATACTGATGAAATAATAGTTGAAACCAAAGAAGATTAAAATATAAAAAGCAGAGAGTTATTGCTCTCTGCGATATTTTTTTAGCTTTGCTGCTGTAGTCTTAGGCAGTAAAGCTTTTAAATATATATTGTTTTTTTGATATTTTTCTTCATAAACTTTTGCTGTATTATGAATTTTATCGATCCATCCAGCTTCAGAATAGGGAAGATCTAATTCTACTTCAATCATTTCTTTACTAATAAGCTGATTTAATTTTGCAATCACAGAATTAATATTAATTCCTTTAGCGGCGGAAATAAATAGTGCATTAGGATAAATTATTTTTAAATCATCAAGTCGTGACTTTTCTAATAAATCAATTTTATTAAAAGCTTTGATTATTTCACAGTTTGCATCTGTTAGATCCTTAATTTCATTATTTACCACCTTTATATTTTTTTCCATTTCTAAATTAGAAGCATCAATTAGATGCAATATTATATCAGCATTTTCAATTTCCTCTAAAGTAGTTCTGAAAGAAGCCACCAATTGATGAGGAAGCTTACTTATGAAACCGACCGTATCACTTAGAATTATATTCTGACCTACTGGGAGTTCTAGCTGTCTCATAGTAGAATCTAAAGTAGCAAATAGTTTATCAGCAGTATAGTTTTCTGTTCCCGCCAGTTTATTCATTAAAGTTGATTTCCCAGCATTAGTATAGCCGACAATTGCTGCCAGAGGATCTTTACGGTTACTTCGCTGAACTTCTCGACTAGCCTTAATTTCTTTTAAATCTTCTTTAAGACGATGAATTTTCTTTTCAATACGACGTCGATCAACTTCAAGTTTGGTTTCACCTGGACCTCGTGTGCCAATTCCCCCTGCAAGCCTAGACATTTCTATACCTCTTCCCTGAAGTCTTGGCAAACGATATTCTAATTGTGCAAGTTCAACCTGTATTTTGCTTTCTCGACTGTGTGCATGTCTGGCAAAGATATCTAAAATCACTTGAGATCGATCAATTACTTTAATTTCAATTTCATCTTCTAAATTACGCTGCTGTACAGGTGATAGTTCATTATCAAAAACTATTAAATTAGCTTCTACAGTTTCTGCCGCTTCTTTAATTTCTTTTACTTTACCACTTCCAATATAATAAGCAGGATCAATTTTTCGGGCGTGGTAAGTCATTTTTAAAATGCTTTCTGCACCTGCAGTTTCTACAAGAAGTTTTAGCTCATTCAGTTCTCCTTCATTTAGGCCTACAAGAACAGCTTTTTCTTTCATTGATTGAATTTGATACATATTATTCTCTTCATTTATCTCGAATTTATTATTAATATTATCATCTCCTATTCACAAGTTGGTAATGTTGAACTTTAAAAATCATTAAATTTTGATATATACTTATGTCTTTATTTTATTATAACATTTTTTTAAAAAATCTAAAAACTTATTTTACACTATGTTACACTAACTACACTATATTATATCAAGTTAAACTATATTATTTAATTAATAAAGGCAAATTAGTTAATATTTCAAAGTATAAACAAGATATAACACAGTAAAAGCAAGCTAATCTAATTTAAAGCCATAATAAATTGTGAAAATAAGCACTTTTCTATTTGAAATATTTAAATTATCATGTTATTCTATAGATGTAAGATGAATTAAAGATATTTTTTATCAAATTTTGTTATATTCTTCACAAAGATTTTTATTTATAGCGATAAATAATTTGAAAACAAAAAATGCTACTAGATCTCCAAATATAAGAGTTCTTATTTTATTAAAGGAGATTTATAATAAATTTGCCCAAATGCTAAAATATACTCTATGCAAAAGATGCTCTCCCCAGAGCATCTTTTTGTGTAGAAGAATATCGTAAAAAGTAAATATTTTTTCAAGATTAAAAAAATTAAGTAATTTAATTAGTTTGAATTTTAATTTTATCTAAAAAGTTGAGGAGGGATGATTATGGATGAAATAATCATTTGTGTTGGGAGCAGCTGTCATCTTAAAGGTTCAGAAAAAGTAATTGAAATTTTCAAAGAGGAAATTGAAAAAAATGAGCTAAAAAATATAAAGATTTCAGGCAGCTTTTGTCAAGGAAACTGTACTGAAGGAGTAAATATAGAGATTAACGATAAAAAAATAGCGGCAGTTAATGAGGAGAATGCACGGGAAATATTTAAGCAGTATTTACTGTCTGATAAAGATGAATGAGACTTTAATTGTCAAACCTGCCAGCTGTAAAGATTGTCATAAGTGTCTGCGTGAATGCCCGGTTGCTGCAATTGGTTTTAAGGACAATCAGGCCTTTATAATTGAAGAAAAGTGTATTTATTGTGGTAATTGTATTAAAACCTGTCCTCAGGGAGCTAAAAGCGCACTATTTGAAGAAAATAAATTAGAAGCTTTTTTGGAATCAGATAGTTATTTAATTGCATCAATAGCACCTTCTTTTGCGGCTGCTTTTCCGGATGTTAATCCTGGACAAATAATTAAAGCTTTGAGATTAATTGGTTTTGATTACATTGCTGAAACAGCAGAGGCTGCAGCAAGAGTTGTAAAACAATTTAAAAAAGAAAGAGAAAAAATGGATAGTGCTCTTATAACATCCTGTTGTCCAGCAGTTGTAAATTTAATTGAAAAACATTATCCAGAATTACTGCCGCAGCTGGCTCCAGTTCTTTCGCCTATGATGCTGCAGTCTGCAGAATTAAAAAATGAATTTAAAAAAGCAAGAGTTGTTTTTATTGGTCCCTGTTTAGCAAAAATTGAAGAAAGTAAAAATGAAAAAAGAAGAAATTATAAACCGGATATAGTTATTAATTTTGAGCATTTACGTTTGTTTTTAAAAGAAAAAGGAATTGTAATCTCTGAGCTAGAAACGGAAAAAGTTGATCTTTCAGCATCAGAGCTGACTGCAGATTATGCCCTTTCTGGAGGAGCTGTAAAAGCAGCAGATTTGCTGCAGGCTGATCCTGGTTGTGGGAATAAAGCTCTGCATTTAAGTGGTCTGGACAATATAATTAATTTCTTGGAAGATTTTAAAAAAGATAAAGATAAAATCAAGGTTGAACTGGTAGAACTTCTTGCCTGTTCAGGTGGGTGTATAAATGGACCTGCTATCAATAATGAATTAAGTATTCCATTAAAAGAATTAGAAGTACATAATTATTTATCAGCTAATAAAAAAGATAATATAAGAAAAAATAATATAGAAAAAGAAAAATTAAATAATGAGGTATTAATCAAGCGAGAACATCAAAATAAAAAAATGAATCTACCTGAGGTTCCGGAGTCAGAAATAAAAAGAATATTGGCTTCGATTGCAAAGGAAAAAAAAGAAGATGAAAAAGATTGTGGTGGTTGTGGTTATTCCAGCTGTCGCGAAAAGGCAAAAGCGGTTTATTACGGATTTGCAGAAAAGAAAATGTGTATACCATATATGAAAGCAAGAGCTGAATCTCTTTCTCAAATAATTGTTGAGTCATCACATAATGCTATAATTGTTGTTAATGATCAGATGGATATTCAAAAATTTAATCCTGTAGCAAAAGAATTATTTACACAAAAGAGTAGAAAACTGGAAGGAATGAAGTTAGATAAATTTATTGACAGCAGCAATTTCAAAAAAGCCTGGAATCTTAATCAAAGATTTATTCACCAAAAATGTTCTTATAAAAATGAGAGTATTATAGTTGATCAGACTATCTTTGCTTTAAAAGAACATAAAGTTATAGTTGGAATTTTAACTGATATTAGCGAACAAGAAAAACAAAGGGAAAAAATGCAAAAGATGAAAGAGGTGGCAGTTGAAAAAACCAATGCAGTAGTTAATAAGCAGATGCAGATAGTACAGGAAATAGCTGGTCTTTTAGGAGAAACGACTGTTGAAACAAAAACAGCTCTAACAGAACTCGCTGATCTTATAAAGACAGGTGATGAGCAATGGGACTAGTTTTTGAAGAATTCTACCGTTCTATACCCAAAGCAGGTGAAGAAGTGTGTGGTGATAATGTAGAAATAATTAAAAAAGAAAATAAAACCATTGTTGTTTTATCTGATGGTCTTGGCAGCGGTATTAAAGCCAATATTCTATCTACTTTAACTTCCAAAATAGCTTCTGGTCTACTTGATAAAGAATTACCTTTAAAAGAAATACTATCGACAATTTTGGCAACCCTTCCTGTTTGTGAAGTTAGAGGGATTGCTTATGCAACTCTCGCTTTTTTAATTATTGATCAAGATCAGCAGCTCCGTTTGATAGAAATAGACAGCCCTTCTGCTTTTTTATTTAGAAATGATAAGGTTAAAAAATTAGATTATCGAGAATTTGAACTGGAAGGAAAAAAAATTAAAGAGGCGAACTTTAAATTTCAGCGGCAGGATCAGCTTTTTTTAGTTAGTGATGGCGTTACTCATGCTGGAATTGGAGGGTTATTAAACTTTGGCTTGGGCTGGGATGGGGTTGCTTGTCAGATTGAAAGAACAGTAAAAAAGAACCAAAATGATTTAAAATACAGCATCAATAAGCTTGTTAAAATATTTAACACTTTTTATAATGATCAGGCTGGTGATGACTTTACTATCATTGGAATGAAATATAGAAAAAAAAGAAAATTAAATATTTGGAGTGGTCCACCTTTAAAAAAAGAAGATGATCAAGTATTAGCTAAAAAAATTTCTGAGGCAGAAGGCAAAAAAATAATCAGTGGTGGTACAACAGCCCAAATAGCAGCACGTGAGTTAAATAAAGAATTAGAACCTGGCCTTAAATACTATGACAAAGACATTCCTCCAACCAGCAAGATGGAAGGATTTGATCTTTTAACAGAAGGTTTATTAACATTAAATAGGGTTCTTTCTTTACTAAAAAAATATAAACCAGGCCAGATTCCAGTTGAAGGGAAAGATGGTGCTTCTCGTTTCACTCGGCTTTTATTAGAAAGTGACAGCGTTAATTTTTTTGTGGGCAGAGCTGTTAATGAATCACATCAGAGTTTGAATCTTCCAATTAACTTAGGAATTAGAAGCCAGATAATAAGTCAGATTTCAGAACAGCTAAGGAGAATAAAAAAAGAAGTTAAAATTGAATGGTTTTAAAATAAAGGAGGTGCATTAGATGTCCGAAAATACTTTAAAAATATGTATAGGAACTCCCTGTCATTTAATGGGAGCAGCAGATTTGCTGGAATCAGTAGAAGAACTTGATCAAAGTTTGCGCGAAAAAATTGAACTAAAAACAAGCCATTGCATTGATAATTGCTGTGATCAGGCTCCGGTTGCTGAATTTAATGGTAAAGTCTATCAGGATTTGAACCCCGAAAAACTATATAAGATTATAAGTGAAAATATAAGATAGGAGATGTTAAAAATGAGTCAGAATACTATTTCTGAGGTTGTTAAATTAAAAAGGAGACTATATGTCGAGTTATTAAGACTTGTTAAAACAGGAAATTTAGCAGAAGGGATTTCGGATTTATCAAAAAAAATGATAACTAAAGACTCGCCTCGTTATAGATGTTGTGAATTTAAAGAAAGAGCAATTTTTGAGCAGAGGATAAAAGCTGTGTTAGGATTTAATATTGCCGATAATAAGGAAATAACTTTAAAAGAATTGGCATCCTCACTGCCTCGACATGAAAAAAATAGAAATGTAGTTGAGGTGATTGATATAGCTTGTGACAGCTGTCCGATTGATAAATATATAGTTACAGATGCCTGTAGAAATTGTGTTGCTCATAAGTGTGTTAATGCTTGTCCAGTAAATGCTATAGTGATTATCCAGAATAAAGCTTATATTGATCAGGGAAAATGCGTAGAGTGTGGGAAATGCGCTTCAGCCTGTTCTTATAATGCTATTTTAGAAAATCAGAGACCCTGCAGCAGGGCCTGTGAGCTTGATGCAATCAGTTCTGATTCAAATAGGCAGGCCAAAATTGATAGAGATAAATGTGTCAGCTGTGGAAGCTGTATTTCAGCCTGTCCTTTTGGTGCAATAACTGAAACAAGTGATTTAATACAAGTTGCACTTGAATTATACTCAGGTCAGAGTAGATTAGCTGCTATGCTTGCACCTTCATTTGTTGGACAGTTTGGCTATCAGCAAAGTGCAGGTAAGATTAAATATGCATTAAAAAAACTTGGTTTTGCAAAAGTAAAAGAGGTTGCTGCCGGTGCAGAAATAACAGCTGCCGCAGAAAGTAAAGAGTTAGAAGAAAAAATAAAAGCAGATGAAACTTTACTTTCTTCCTGCTGTCCTGCTTTTAAATCAATGGTAGAAAATGAGTTTGAAGAAATTTTTGATTTAATTTCTACTACTGATTCTCCGATGGCTGTTACAGCTAAAGAAATAAAAAATGAAGATAATGACTTTAAAACAATTTTTATTGGTCCCTGTACTGCAAAAAAAGAAGAAGCTTTTGCAGACAAAAATGTTGATTATGTTTTAACATTTGAAGAGTTAATTGCCTTATTTACTGCTTATAATATTAATTTAGCTGAAATAAAAAAAGAAGAAAAAATAAATGATGCCGGAATTTTAGGAAGACAATTTGCTTTTGCTGGTGGGTTGAAAAAATCTATGAAAGCACTGTTAGATTTTGATTATGAAAGTAAACAGGTAGATGGTCTGGCAGAATTGAAAAAGGAGCTTTATTTAATTAAAGCAGGAAAAAACAGTTATAAATTTTTGGAAGGAATGGCCTGTGTAGGTGGCTGTATTGGTGGTCCCGCTGCTATGATTAATCAGAAAAAAGCAAAAAAATTAGTTCAGGAATTTGCAGATATTGATTAGTATTTGTCATTATGTTGACACGTTGAATAATTTATAATAAAATTAGATTGAGAATCATTTTCAATTATTTAAAGTTTATTCTATAGAGGGGGAAAATAATTGCTCTATCAGGCCGAAAAACTAAATAAACAATTTGGAAGTGAGCAAATTTTAAAAGATATTTCTTTCAAATTGGAAAAAGGAGAAATAATTACTTTTTTGGGTCCCAGTGGCTGTGGCAAGTCAACACTGCTTAGAATTCTGTCTGGGTTGGAAGATTATGATAGCGGCAAAATCATTAATAATGCCTCTCATACAGGTTTTATTTTTCAGGAAGATAGATTGCTGCCCTGGTTGAATTTAAAAGATAATATAGAATTGGTTTTAAAAGACCAGCTTAATAATCAAAAGAAAATTGAAGAAAAAACAGCAGATGTACTGGGCTCAGTTAATCTTGCTAAATATCATCATTACCTACCTAAAGAACTAAGTGGTGGGATGAAGCAGAGAGCTGCTATCGCCAGAGCTTTAGCAATTGAGCCGGAATTACTTTTGATGGATGAACCTTTTGCAAATTTAGATTTTCCGCTTCGCTTGGATTTAATAAAACTTTTAAGTAGAATTTTTTCTAAAAAAATGATGGGTGGAGTTTTTGTAACTCATGACAGCAGAGAAGCAGTTTTATTAGGGGATAAAATTATGATTATGCAGGATAATCCGGGGCGAATTGAAAGTTCGATTGAAATTACTATACCTAAAGAGGAAAGATATTTAGAATCAGATGAAATTAGTAAGTATAATAAACTTTTGAATCATTATCTCTGTCGGAACATGGGGAAAGAGCATATGCATCAGAGTTGTAGATTACTTGATAATATAAATTTTAGCTGTGAATCTATAATCTTTAATAAAGAACAATAATTTTGCTGAAATTTTAAATTTGGGGGCTGTAAAAATGAATTTTCATAATAAAAAACAGATATTTTATTTTGTTTTAATTATTATTTCAGTTTTATTATTTGGAGTTTTTACTGGAGCAGAAGCTGCTAATAACATTCGGGTAAGTGTTTCAGCCAGTCCATCATCGCTGCCTGTTTTTTATATTCAAGAAAGTGCTGATTCCATAAACATAGATGTGTCTATTCACCGTAGCCGGAATATAGCCATTTCTAGATTAATGCAGGGAGAGATTGATGCAGCTCTTTTATCTACCAATGAAGCTGCTAAACTCTATAATCGTGATGTAGGAGTTCAACTTTTGGGAATTCATAATTGGGGTCTTTTTTATCTTTTAAGTACTGATAAAGAAATTAAAAGTTGGAATGATTTAAAAGGGAAAAAAATTTATGTACCAGACAAAGGTGGCCCCCTGGATATAGTTTTTCAAGAGCTGGCTGCTAAAAAGAATATAAACTTTAAAACTGAACTTCAGGTTAGAAGAGGTAAGATGCGTGAGGTTACACAGCTAATGATTAATAACATGGCAGAAACGGCTGTTATTAGAGAGCCTTTTGTTTCTCAGACACTTCTAAAGAACAAAAATAGTAGAATGGTTTTTGATCTGCAGCAGGAATGGGAAAAAGAGTATGATTTCAGGATTGCTCAGTCTGCTTTAGTAGTGCGTAAAGATTTTGCAGAGAAAAATAAAAAATTAATAGCAGAACTTGAAGTGTTATATAAAAATTCAATTGAAAAATTGAATAATAATAATAATTTAGCTGCTGAATTAGGGCAAAAATATTTTGAAGTAAAACCAGAAGTTATTTTAAAAGCATATCCTTCTTTAAATCTTGAATATCAAAATATTGTTGAAGTTAAAGAGGAAGTTATAGCATATTTAGAAGTTTTAAAATCTTATAGTAAAGATACAATTGGTGGGAGATTACCTGATGAAGAATTCTACTTCAGCTATTAAAAAAATCAAAGAAAAAAACCAAAATAATAAAAAAGATACTTTTTATTATACATTGATCAGTTTTTTATTAATCACTGCAGTCTGGAAACTAATTTCCTTAAATTATAATCCCATTATTTTGCCTTCACCAGAAAAAGCTTTTTATACTATTTATCAGATGATGTTGACTAATTTATTTTGGACCAGTTTAGGCTATTCATTTTTTAGAGTTGTTAGTGGTTATCTGCTGGCAATGGTTATCGGAACAATAATTGGAGTTATCATAGGTTTAAATCAAAAAGCAGATAAACTTTTGCGGCCTGCAGTATCTATGCTGCAGACAGTACCTAATATTTCCTGGATTTTACTGGCAATTATTTGGTTTGGACTTAATTCTAAAATAGTTATTTTTGCTATTTTTATTTCTTTAGTTCCAATTTTTATAATTAATAGTGCTGAAGGTATAGAAAATACATCAGAAGAATATCTTGAAATGGCAGCAGTTTATCGATTAAAACCTTTAACAATTTTTTTGAAAATTTATGTTTATTCTATTAAGCCATATCTTCGTTCAGCAGCTGTTATTACAAGTGAGAGAGCCTGGAAGATTGGAGCAATGGCTGAATTGCTAAGCCTTGATACAGGAATTGGGGCTGGACTTTACTGGGCTCGCAACAATCTTCAGACAGAAAGAATCTTCGCCTGGACCATTGTTTTGATCTTAATGGGTTTTTTAAGCTCTAAACTGCTTAAATATCTGCTTAAAAATTGATAAAAACTTATAAATGTATTATAATTGAGATGCCGGGATACCGGCATTTTTTCTATTCAATATGCAGGAAATTATTAACTTAAGCTAGAATATAGAGAGTTAGTGGAGTGGTTTAGATGAAAGTTTACCCTGATGGTGGAGTTTATATCTTAAAAATTAAATTAGAAAAAGCTAAAAATATTGAAGTTGGTGCTCTGGGTCAAAATAATTTTGAATCAGGATATTATTTTTATGCTGGTACTGCCCAACGTAATCTTAAAGCAAGAATTAAGAGACATTACAGCAGTGAGAAAAAGATGCACTGGCATATAGATTATTTATTGGCCGAGGCAGAACTAGAAAAAGATTTTGTGTTTGAGCTTCCAGGTGAGGGCGAATGTTTTTTGGCTGAAATGTTAAAAAAAGAGGGCGGCAGCACTCCTATTAGTGGTTTTGGAGCCAGTGACTGCAGCTGCGGCAGTCATTTAATATATTTTTCAGCGGCAGCAGGCAGTAAAATTGTAGAAGAACTAATAAAAAATAGAAATTTAGAAAAAGAATTTAATGAATTTAATTAATAAAATGATTTTAAATAAGGAAGTGGTTTGGTGGAAGATAGTGAAATACTGCAAAATCTTAATCAGGCTCAAAAAAAAGCAGTTGAGCATTACAAAGGTCCAGAATTAGTTCTTGCAGGAGCAGGCAGCGGCAAAACAAGAGTTCTGACAAGAAGAATAGGATATTTGATCAATCATTATGATGTGTCTCCTTATAATATTTTAGCTGTAACTTTTACTAACAAAGCAGCAAATGAGATGAAAGAAAGAGTAAAAGATATGGTAGGAGGAGTAAATCGCAGCCTCTGGGTCAGTACTTTTCACTCTTTTTGTGTGCGAATTCTGCGTCGAGAAGCTGAAAAATTGGGTTATAATAAAAACTTTGTAATTTTTGACAGCATTGATCAGCGGAAACTGGTTAAAGAAGTTTTAAAGTCAAAAAATTTGGATCCTAAAAAAACAAAACCAAGATCAGTTTTAAATAAAATTTCAAGTGCTAAAAATGAATTAAAAACCCCAGAACAGATGAGTTCACTTTCAGGCAGTTTTTTTGATAAGACCGCTGCTGATATTTATGAAGAATATCAAAAACGGCTCAAAGCAAATAATGCTATGGACTTTGATGATTTAATCCAGCAGACTGCACGACTTTTTCAAGAATTCCCACTGGTTTTAGAGCACTATCAGGAGCGTTTTAAATATATTATGGTTGATGAGTATCAGGATGTTAACCATGCTCAGTATCAGCTGATAAATTTACTGGCAGCGCGGTACCGCAATGTTTGTGTTGTCGGTGATCCTGATCAGGGAATTTATGGTTTTAGAGGGGCAGATATTCGTAATATTTTAAATTTCGAGGATGATTATCCTGATGTTAAAACTATTCGTTTGGAGCAGAATTACCGCTCTAAGGGGAATATTTTAAAAGCAGCTCAGGCAGTTATTAAAAATAACTCTTCTCGCAAAGAAAAAGAACTCTGGACCGATCAGGGTGAGGGTCCTAAACTTGAATTATATGAAGCAAAAGACGAGAAAGAAGAGGCTGATTTTGTCTGCCGGACAGCAAAAGATATTACAAAAAATAAAGATTTAACTTATGATGATCTTGCTGTTTTATACAGGACAAATTCTCAGTCACGAGCTTTTGAAGATATGCTAATGAAATATGGTATTCCTTATCAGATAGTCGGTGGAGTTCGGTTTTATGAGAGGCTGGAAATTAAGGATATTATGGCTTATCTGCGTTTGATTTATAATCCGGCTGATGATATTAGTTTTTTAAGAATAGTTAACCGTCCTAAAAGAGGAATTGGAGCCGGAACTCTGGGCAAGGTTCAGGATTTTGCAGAAGCAAATGGATTAAATTTATATGAAGCTGCTTTAAAATCTAAAGCTAATCCTGCTTTGAGTGGGACTTATGCTAAAAGAGTACTTCATTTTACAGATATTATCGAAGAATTAAGAGCAGAACAAAATGAGATTGCTCTGGCAAGGTTGACTGAAAAACTTTTAGATAAGAGTGGCTATCGTCATAACTTAGAAGAAGAAAAAACATCTGAGGCAGAAAGAAGATTAGAAAATATAGAAGAATTATTTTCTGTAATCAATGAATATATGAAAAATAGTGATAATAATACACTGGCAGGTTTTTTAGAAGAAGTAACTTTGATGGCAGATATTGATTCTATGGATGAAGAACAGAGTGTTTTAACTCTGATGACAATTCATTCTGCTAAGGGTCTGGAATTTCCAGTTGTCTTTTTAGTGGGAATGGAAGATGGGATCTTCCCTCATTCTAATTCAATGTTTGAGCGGCAGGGTATGGAAGAAGAAAGACGTCTCTGTTATGTTGGAATGACAAGAGCTGAAGAAAGATTATATTTAAGCAGAGCTCAGGTAAGACTTCGTTTTGGAGAAAGAAAAATGAATCCACCGTCTCAATTTATAGACGAGATACCATCTGAACTTCTGGCTGGAGCAGCAGATACTCGTTCTGATATGGCAAAAGAGGAATCACTGATCAATAACGATAATTCTGGAACTGATTATGCTATCGGTCAAAAAATTGTTCATCCCCGCTGGGGAATAGGGATTATTCTTTCAATCAGAGGAGATAATAATCCAGAATTAAAAATTGCTTTTGAAGAAGGTAAAACTAGAAACTTATTAGCAGAATTTGCTCCGATTCAGAAAGTATAGGTAGGTGTAAAAATGGCAAAATTAACCACAGAAAAAGCTGAAAAGAAAATTAGAGCTTTAAGAGAAAAAATTAGAGAACATGAATATAAATATTTTGTTCTAGATGATCCTTCTATTTCTGATGCTGAATTTGATCAGCTGATGCAGAAATTAATTAAATTAGAAAATAAATTTCCGGAGTTAGTGACCGAAAATTCTCCTACTCAGAGAGTTGGAGGAGAAGTTTTAGATGAATTTAAAAAAGTAGAACACTCTTCTACAATGCTCAGTCTGGATAATGCTTTTAGTGCAGAAGATTTAAGGGATTTCGATACAAGAATCAAAAAGAATATTAATGGAGAAGATTATCAATATGTTGTTGAACATAAAATTGATGGTCTTTCTGCAGTAATGCGTTACAATAATGGTAGTTTTGAACTGGGTGCTACCCGTGGAAATGGTGAAGTGGGTGAGGATATCACAAAAAATATGAAGACTATCCGATCTTTACCCTTGAAAATTGAAGAAAAAGCCGAAATGGAACTTAGAGGAGAAATATATTTACCAAAAAGTGAATTTCAGCGTCTTAATGAAGAAAGATTAGAAAATGAAGAGTCTCCTTTTGCTAATCCTAGGAATGCAGCTGCCGGTTCAGTTAGACAGTTAGATAGTAAGATTGCATCACAGCGCAGTCTATCAATTTTAATTTATGATCTTATTTCTCATTCAGAAAGAGCTTTCGAAACTCATCTTGAAGTTTTTTCCTATTTGAAAGAACAGGGTTTTAAGGTTAACTGGCATCAATCTGCTTCTGATATAGGAGCTGTTATAGGAATCTGTGAGCAGTGGCAGGAAGAAAGAGAAAAGCTTGATTTTGAAATTGATGGTCTGGTGATTAAAATAAATAATTTAACCTTAAGAGAAAAGCTGGGCTCAACAGCCAGATCACCACGTTGGGCAATTGCCTATAAATTTCCGGCTCAGCAGAAGACAACAAAAATTAAGGATATAGAAATTTCGCTTGGGCGGACTGGAGCTCTGACTCCAACTGCTATCTTAGAGCCAGTAGAACTTGCAGGTTCAACGGTTAGCAGAGCTACTTTGCACAATGAGGATGAAATTAAAAGAAAAGATATCCGGATTGGTGACACTGTACTTGTTCAGAAGGCAGGAGATATTATTCCTGAGGTTGTAAAAGTAATAAAAGATGATCGTGATGGTTCTGAAAAAGAATTTGAAATGCCTAAAAATTGCCCTGTCTGCGGCAGTGAGGTCATTAGAGCTGATGGGGAAGCAGTTACCCGCTGCACTAATATCAGCTGTCCGGCTCAGCGTAAGGAAAGTATTCTTCATTTTGTTTCTAGAGATGCAATGAATATCGAAGGAGTAGGCCCAGCTTTAATTGAGCAGCTGCTGGATAATAATTTAATTGAAGATTATGCTGATCTATATTTTCTCAAACAAAGCCATCTTAAAGATTTAGAGAGGATGGGAGAAAAATCTTCCCAGAATGTGATAGATGCAATTGAGGTAAGTAAAGATCGAGAATTTTTAAGAGTTCTTTATGCTCTTGGGATCAGACATGTTGGGATTGGGGCAGCGAGAATTTTAGCTAAAAACTTTGATTCAATTGAAAAGATAAAAGCGGCTTCAGCTGCAGAATTGGAAGAAATTAATGAGATTGGTCCTGTAATTGCTGAAAGTATTGTTGGCTTTTTTCAGGAAAGACATAATAGAGATCTTCTAAGCCGCCTCAAACAGGCAGGAATTAGACTGGAAAAAGAAACGGGTCAAGAAAATGAAAAGTTTTTAGATGGTTTGAAATTTGTTTTTACAGGTTCACTGAACAATTATACCAGGGCTGAAGTTAAAGATCTGGTAGAAAAAGCTGGAGGAAGAGCAGTTTCTACAGTTAGTTCTAAAACAGATTATCTAGTGATCGGAGACAATCCGGGATCTAAATATGATAAAGCCCAGGAGCTAGGAGTAGAAATTTTAAGTGAAGCTGAATTTAAAGAAATAATTGATCAAAAACAATTATCCTAAAGTGAGGAGGAAATTTAAATGATTGATAAAAAAGATGTAGAGTATGCAGCAGGTCTGGCAAAGCTTAAGCTTGATGAAGAAGAAAAAGAAAAATATACAGAACAAATTGGAGATATTTTAGATTATGTTGATAAGTTAAACGAGCTGGATACCGACGATGTAGTACCAACAGCATATACTGTACCTATGAAAAATGTATTGCGTAAAGATGAGGTAAAAGAATCATTACCTCGAGAAAAATCACTGGCAAATGCGCCAGATGAAAAAGATGGACAATTTAGAGCTCCAAAAATCATGTCAGATTAAGCAGCTAAGGAGGTAAGAAAATAAAATGAATATTTATGATCTAACAATTCACGAATTAAAAGAAAAAATTGCTGCAGGAGAATTTACTCCAGCAGAAATAAAGAAAGCTTATAAAAATCGAATTAATGAAGTAGATTCTAAAGTTAAATCTTATATAACAGTGACTGATGAGCTGGCAGATAAAGATCTTGCAGAATATGAAAATAAAAAAGATGGCCTGCTGGCTGGGATACCAATTGCAGTTAAAGATAATATGTCAACAGATGGAATTAAAACCAGCTGTGGCTCAAAGATGCTTGAAAATTATAAACCCCCATATGATGCAACAGTTGTTGAAAAATTAAATGAAGCTGGGGCAGTTATTATGGGTAAAACTAATATGGATGAATTTGCGATGGGTTCTTCTACAGAAAACTCCGCTTTTTTTAATACTCATAATCCCTGGAATTTAAATCATGCTCCGGGTGGATCGAGTGGAGGATCCGCAGCAGCAGTAGCAGCAGGAGAATGTGCAGCAGCATTAGGCTCTGATACAGGAGGTTCAATTAGACAGCCTGCATCTTACTGTGGAGTAGTCGGTTTAAAACCTACCTATGGTATGGTTTCTCGTTATGGATTAGTGGCTTTTGCGTCTTCTCTTGATCAGATTGGTCCAATTACAAAAGATGTTGAAGATAGTGCGATTTTAATGAATGTAATTGCTGGTTATGATCCAAAAGATTCAACTTCTATAGAAGGAAAAAAAGAAGATTATACAAAATACCTAAAAGATGATGTAAGTGAAATGAAAATTGGTATTCCTGAAGAATATTTCAATTTAGATTTTGACCAGGAAGTTAAAGATAGTGTGCTGGCAGCAGTTGAAAAGCTCAAAGAAGCAGGTGCTGAGGTAGAAAAAGTACATATGACAGATGCGTCTTATGCACTTGCAGCCTATTATGTAATTGCACCAGCAGAGGCAAGTTCCAACTTGGCTCGTTATGATGGAGTTCGCTACGGACTGCGCAGTGAACATGCAGCTGATGTAAATGAGATGTTTACAAATACCCGTCATGAGGGTTTTGGAGATGAGGTTAAAAGAAGAATTATGATTGGAACTTATGCTTTAAGCTCAGGCTATTATGATGCCTATTACCTTAAAGCTCAAAAGGTAAGAACTTTAATTAAAAATGATTTTGATCGTATATTCAATGAGTTTGACTTAATTATTACACCAACTGCTCCAACTACAGCAATGGAACTTAATTCTAAAAAAGATCCATTGGAAATGTATTATTCTGATATTTTTACAGTGCCAATAAATATAGCTGGGGTGCCTGCAATGTCTATTCCTTGTGGCTTTGATAGTAATCAAATGCCAATTGGTCTGCAGTTAATAGGACCTCATTTTGGTGAAGGAAAGATTATTCAGGCAGCTTATACTCTGGAAAAATTATTAAATATCAAAGATAAAAAAGCAGAATTATAAATTATTGAGAGAGGTGAAAAAATGTCCACTAAATATGAAACAGTAATTGGACTTGAAGTCCATGTACAGTTAGACACAGCTTCTAAAATTTTCTGTGGCTGTAGTACAGAATTTGGGAAAGAGCCAAATGAAAATACATGTCCGGTTTGTCTTGGATTACCAGGAACACTTCCGGTTTTAAATAAAAAAGTAGTTGATTATGCAATTATGGCAGGACTAGCTTTAAATTGCGATATCGCTGAATATTCAAAGTTTGATCGTAAAAATTATTTCTATCCTGATTTACCTAAAGCCTATCAGATTTCTCAGTTTGATCTACCTGTAGCAAAAAATGGAAAGATTGAAATTGAAACTGATGCAGGTATCTTTAATATAGGAGTTACTAGAGTTCATCTGGAGGAAGATGCAGGTAAACTGATTCACGAGGGTAGTATTGATAATTCCCAAGGTAGTTTAGTCGATTACAATAGAACTGGAGTACCTTTGATCGAGATTGTTAGTGAGCCGGATATGAGAACTCCAGCTCAGGCCAAAGCCTATTTAACAGAACTAAAGATGATTATGGAATATCTTGATGTTTCTGACTGTAATCTGGAAGAAGGTTCACTTCGTTGTGATGCTAATGTTTCTTTACGTCCAGTAGGTCAGGAAGAGTTTGGTACTAGAGCTGAACTTAAAAATATGAACTCTTTTAGTGCTGTAGAAAAAGGTTTAGAATATGAAGTTAAAAGACAGCGTGAAATCCTGGAAGAAGGAAGAGAAGTAGTTCAGGAAACAAGGACCTGGGATGAGTCTTTAAATAAGACAATTTCTATGCGTGGTAAAGAAGAGGCTCATGATTATCGCTACTTCCCTGAACCAGATTTAGTTCCTTTAGAAATTAATGAAGCCTGGAAGGAAGAGATGCGCAAAGAAATCCCAGAACTTCCTCGTGAAAAATATAAGCGCTTTATTTCTGAACTAGGACTGCCTGAGTATGATGCAGGAGTTTTAACCGGAGATAAGGATTTGGCACTATTCTTTGAAGAAGTACTCAAAGATTATGATGATCCTAAAAACTTAAGCAACTGGATGATGGGAGAGTTTTTAAGACTTTTAAATGAAAATAATCAATCCCCATTTGATTCTGGTATTAGTCCGATTAATCTCGCCAAAATGCTAAAAATGATAGATGAAGATGTTATTAGTGGTAAGATTGCTAAAGAAGTCTTTGAAAAAATGTACAATAGTGGTAATGATCCGGAAACTATTGTTGAAGAAGAGGGTTTAAAGCAGATTAGTGATCAGGATGAGCTGGAAAATATAGTTGATGGAATTATTGGAGAAAATCCAGATGCAGTTGAAGATGTTAAAAACGGTAAAGATAGAGCAATTGGATTTTTAGTAGGTCAGGTAATGAAAGAAACAAGAGGTAAGGCAAATCCTGGTCTGGTAAATCAAATGCTTCGAGATAAATTAATGGATTAAGCAGAACTTAGTTTAACTACTATTCAAAATTATAAACTGGCTTCTGGAACATAATCGTTCTGGAAGTCAGTAAAAATAAAAAGTTGGATGAATATTTATTACTTTTGAGGGTGATTTTTTTGAAAATTGAAAATATAAAAGAAAAAATTAAAAATAGAATACCTGGACCAACAAGAATTCAGCATTATTTTTCAGTTTTGGTTCCTTTGATAGAAATTAATGGAGAAACACATTTAATTTATGAACTAAGATCAAAAAATCTCAAATCACAACCTGGAGAAATCTCCTTCCCTGGCGGTAGAGTTGAAAGAGGGGAAGAATTTTCTCAAGCAGCAGTCAGAGAATGTAGTGAAGAACTTCTGATTCCAGAATCAAAAATTAATCTGATTGGAGAAACAGATTATTTAATAACTCCATTTAATTTTTTGATATATGCCTTTGTTGGAGAAATTAATATGGATAATATTGAAGAAATGAAAGTTAATAATTATGAAGTTGAAGAAATTTTTACAGTCCCAATTGAATTTTTTCTTAAGCATGAAGCGGAAAAATATGCAGCTACTTTAAAAAGTGAATTTGATCAAGATTTTCCTTATCACCTTTTACCACAAGGGGAAAAATATAATTCACGTCAGGGAGATTATCAGATATATTTTTATCGTTATCAGGGCAGAGTTATTTGGGGGATTACAGCCGAAATCACTAAGTCTTTTATTGATATTTTAAAACATTAATTAATTTTTTTATTTTTGTAATTAAGATGAATTGTCTTGAATATTATAAACAAATTGAATGATAATTAATATTATTAAAGACAAAGGAGTTGAAATTTATGAAACAGCTAATTTTTGCAGGCAGCTGGTCACCATATCTTGTGGGAACTTTAATAGGTGTTTTAAGCTGGTTTTCTTTTATAATTTCTAAAAAGCCTTTAGGCACTTCTACTTCCTATGCTCGAGCTTCGGCTAAATTGGGATCTATTTTTTTCGGAGATGCTGTTTTGGACTGGAAATATTATCAGAAATATAAACCCGAACTTGAATGGCAGTCGATGCTGGTGATAGGTATTGTTTTGGGGAGCTTTATTTCAGCAGTTATATCGGGTGAATTTAATTTAACTTTTATACCGCTAACAGAATTTGAATCAATCTTAAATCAGAATATACTGGGAAGAATATTTTCGGCTTTTACTGGCGGGATTTTGCTTGGTTTTGGAGCTAGATTGGCAGGTGGTTGTACCAGCGGTCACGGCATAAGTGGTGCATTTCAGTTAAGTATTGCCAGCTGGATAAGTCTAATTTCTTTTTTCGTTGGTGGAGCTGCAGCTGCATTTTTAATTCTTTAATTAAGGCAGGTGAATATAAATGGAAAGTAAATCTAGGTTGCTTAAGGGTCTTGGCACAGGAATAATTTTTGGATTTTTCCTTCATCGGGGTGGAGTAACTGATTATAATGTACTTGTTGGTCAGCTTCTTTTAGAAGATTTTACTGTGGCTAAGATAATTTTAACTGCTGTATTTGTTGGAATGGTAGGTGTTCATTTTTTAAGTGATAGAGATATTATTGAACTCAAGCCTAAATCTGGATCTCTGAAGCGTACGATTTCAGGTGGTTTAATTTTTGGAGTTGGATTTGCTCTACTTGGTTATTGTCCGGGTACTATTGCTGGCGCAATTGGTCAGGGAAGTATAGATGCTTTGATTCCTGGACTTTTAGGAATTTTAACCGGCTCATTCTTATTTGCAGCTTTTTATGAGAAATTTAGTAACTTAATAGATAAAAATAATTTTAAAGTTGATACATTACCTGAGCTTTTTAAGGTCAATCACTGGAAGGTAATTATTCCATTATCTGCTGTGATGATTATATTTTTAGTTTGGCTGGAAAGTATGGGTTTTTAAGATGAATTTTGAAATAGCCTTAACTCTTACAATTTTGACAGCAACAATAATATTATTTATAACTGAGACTTTTCGGGTAGATATTACTGCAATACTAGTGATGTTAACCTTAGGCTGGACAGGGCTTATTACTCCAGCAGAGGCTTTTTCAGGTCTTTCCAGTAATGCTGTTATAGCTATAATTGCAATTATGATCATCGGTTATGGGATGGAGCAGTCTGGAGTAATGCAGAAGCTAAGCCGACCTCTGCTTGCAGTTTCTGGAAAAAATGAGAAGAGGCTAACAGTGATTCTATCTCTTGCAGCCGGTTCTCTATCTGGACTGATGCAGAATATTGGTGTAATAGCATTATTTTTGCCTGTTGTCCGGAAGATGACTAGAAAGTTGAATTTATCTTTAAGAAAAGTCTTGATGCCGGTCGGCTTTGCAGTTATACTTGGTGGAAATCTGACTATGGTTGGAGCTGGCAACCTAATTATTCTTAATGATCTTTTGCTGCAGCAGGGTTCAGAGCCGTTTAATCTTTTTGCTGTATTTCCGATTGGGTTTGCAGTTTTATTTTTTGGAATTGTTTATTTTTATTTCTTTGGCAGCAGTTTTCTGCCCTCAGCTGAAAAAAAGGAAGAAGGATTTTTAGAAAAACAGAAAAAATTGATTTCAAATTGGGATCTTTCAACTAAGTCTCATAATTATATAATACCTGAAGAGTCTGGGCTTTTAAATAAAACGCTCGAAGAATCAAAACTCTGGTCAGATTATAATCTTTATTTACTTGCTTTAAAAGAAGATAATGATATTTCATATGCTCCCTGGCGTTTTAGCAGATTTGCTGCTGGTCAAGAAATAATAATTATGGGAGAAGAAGCTGATCTGCATACTTTTGCAGATGATTATGATTTAATTCCAAAAGAAGTATGTGATCACTGTTTAAATCATCGTGAACTGGAAGATACAGCTTTTGCTGAATTGATGATACCGCCTCGTTCTGAGCTGGCAGGCAAATCGATCCGAGATATTGCAGTTAGAAAAAACTATTTTGTTAATCCTATCTATTTAATTAGGGGAGAAAAAGAAATTGGAGATGATTTTTCTGATATTACTTTAAGGCCAGGAGATACACTGGTCGTTTATGGTCCTAATCAGAATATACGGCATTTAAAGACTGAGAATAAACTTATTTTGCTGACTTCTCTTCCAAATAAAGATGCTGAAGCTAATAAACCACTTTTAGCAATTGGATCATTTTTACTGTCCATTTTATTAATAATTTTAGGATTTAATTTAGGACTTGCTTTTTTTACTGGAGCAGTTCTTATAGTTTTATCTGGAATCGTGAAACCCAATCAAATTTATCAGGCAGTTGATTGGAAAACTGTTTTTCTGCTGACAGGTTTAATTCCACTGGGAATAGCTATGGAAAATACTGGAACTGCTTACTATCTGGCTAATTTAATGATTATGCCGCTCAAAAATGGTCCAGTCTTTTTAATTCTTTTGGCTGTAGCTCTGCTGGCTAGTATTTTTACATTATTTATGTCAAATGTTGCTGCAACAGTTGTGCTGGTTCCACTGGTAATGATAATTGGTAATCAGATGGGAGTTGCTCCTAGAGGACTCGCTCTGTTGGCTGCAGTTTCAGCCTCCAATTCATTTATACTGCCTACCCATCAGGTTAATGCTTTCTTTATGTCAGCTGGTGATTATAAGAGCAGTGATTATCTTAAAGCTGGAGGTTTTTTATCATTGGTTTATATTTTTATCGCAAGTTTAATGGTCTATCTATTTTATATTTAGAAAAATAAATAGGGAGTGGTAATTTATGTTATTTGAAAAAATTAAGTCACCTGGTCTTGCTCATATTTCATATCTGATTGGTGATGGTAGTGAAGCTGTTGTAATTGATCCAAGAAGAGATATTGATATTTATTTAGAAAAAGCTGTTAAAGCAGGTTATAAGATTACTAAAATTTTCGAAACTCACCGTAATGAAGATTATATTATTGGTTCAACTGAACTGCAGGCCAAAACTGGCGCTGAGATCTGGCATGCAGATGAAAAGCTTGATTATAAATATGGAAAGCCGGTTCAGGATGGTCAAGAATTTGAGGTAGGAAAATTGAAGATGAAAGCGATGCATACCCCTGGCCATACACCTGGCTCAATGACCTATGTTCTTTATGGATATGAAGATGAACCTTGGATGGTATTTACAGGCGATGTCCTTTTTGCTGGTGATGTAGGTAGAATTGATTTTTTAGGTGAAGATAATTTAGAGAAAACAGGAAGCTGGCTTTATGATTCTATTTTTAATAAAATTCTACCCTTAGGTGATGAAGTTATTCTCTGTCCTGCTCATGGAGCCGGATCAGTTTGTGCTTCAGCAATTGCTGAAAGGGAACTGACAACTGTGGGGATCGAAAGGAAATTAAATCCTAAACTGCAGGTTGAAAATAAGGAAGAATTTATAGATTTAGTTGCTAAAATGCTTGAATATCCACCTTATTTTGTAAATATGGAAGAATCAAATTTAACTGGACGAGAGCTTTTAGCTCATTATAAGAAACCGACTGCTCTTTCAGCTGCTGAATTTGCTAAAGCTATGGCGAATGATGATACTTATATTATAGATGTTAGAATGGAAGTTAGTTATGCATCAGCTCATGTGCCAGGCTCGATTTCTATTCCACTTCAGAATCTACCAAGTTTTGTTGGCTGGTTTATTCCAACAGGGGCAAAGATTCTGCTGGTAACAGAAGGTGAGTATCCAGAAGAGGCGATTAAGCATTTATATAGGACTGGTTATGATAATATTCTTGGTTATTTAAGTGGTGGAATTATTAAATGGCATATGGCTGGTAAGAAGAGTGAATCAGTTAAAACAGTTACTGTTGATAAACTATGTAAACTTTTAGACACTGAGGCTGAAGAACGCTTTATACTGGATATTCGATCAGAAGATGAAATTGAAACAGAAGGTGAAATCCAGGGTGCAAAAAATATTCATTTAACTCAGCTGCCTGAACATTATGATGAGCTGCCTCAAGATAAACCATTATATATATTCTGCGGTAGTGGTTTAAGATCGATGACTGCAGCAAGTTTATTACAAAAAGAAGGTTTTGTTAATCAGAGAGTAGTATTAGGTGGTTTAATTGCCTGGAATTCAACGACTTGTCCAATTGTTTAGAAATTTAAATAAAAGCTAGAAATTAGGTGGCTCTTTTTGAGCCACTTTTCTTATATTTTAAAATATTCATTTGGTAGATTGTTAAAAAATTCTTAAATTAGCTTGACTTTTTGTCAGCTATATCGTATTATTTAGATAAAGTTAAATAAATGGAGGTAAGGCGAATGCCTTTTTTTACAAATGATAATGCCGAAGAGGTTTTAGAAGATAATTTGAAAGTGTTAGAAGAAGAAGCTGATTTACTTAAGGCTCTGTCTCATCCAATTCGTTTAGCAATTGTTAAAGGACTGATGAAAGAGGAAGGATGTAATGTTTCTGAAATGCAGAAATGTTTAAATATTCCTCAGTCAACCCTTTCTCAACATCTTGCTAAACTTAGAGAATCAGAGATTTTAAGTAGTGAACGTAATGGTCTGGAAAGAAATTATTATGTAATTGATGATCAGGCAAAAAAAATTATAAAAGTGTTAAGTAATTTAAAATTAGGTTTATAATCATAAACTAAAAGGGAACCCGTCTGGGTTTCCTTTTAGTTTATTTAATAACTTTTCTTTCCATTTTGTTATAAATCCTTTTGAATTTAAATCTTAACCAGATAGAAGCAGGTATAATACTTATAATTTCTGAAATAGGAAAAGCAAACCAGAGATATTCTAAACCAAACCACTGCCCTAATAAATACATAACAGGAAGTAATAAAATAATTTGTCTTAAAAATGAAAAAACTAGACTGGGAAATCCATTACCCAGTGCCTGAAAGGTTGTGGAAATAATTATTGCTGGCCCAATAATAGGAAAAGCAATACTAATTTTTTTAAGGGTGTTAGTTCCAATTCGAAGCAGCTGGGGATCATTATTAAACATTTTGATTAATAATTCGGGTACACTTTGAAAGATAATAAAACCTGTTGTTGTAAATATAACAGCAACTAAAAGAGCAGATTTAAAAGTTTTTTTCATTCTATCCGGATTATTGTGGCCGAAATTATAACCCATAATTGGCATATAACCTTGATTAAGACCAAATACAGGCATAAAAACAAAAGATTGTAATCTGAAATAAATACCAGCAGCAGCGATAGCTGTACTACCAAAACCTGCAAGAATTTTATTCATCCCTCCCAGCATAAAACTGGCTAAAAACTGCATAACCATAGCTGGAAATCCGACAACATAAATATCTTTTATTATCTGGAAGTCGAATGAAAAATCTTTTAAAGAAATTTTCAATTCGTTTTTTTTGCTAAAAAGAAGTATATATATTAAAAATATACCACTTATTATTCTTGCTGCAACTGTAGCAATTGCTGCTCCAGCAACTCCCATTCTAGGGAAAATCCAGAGTCCATAAATCAGAAAAGGATCTAAAATAATGTTAAGAATTGATCCGATTAACATTGCAACCATAGGAGTGAAAGTATTACCTTCACCCCGAAGTATATTATTACTAATCATAGGAAAAAACATGGCAATAGAGCCAATAAGTATAATTTTTATATATTCACTTCCCATCCTAATTAAATTGATTTCATTAGTAAATAACTGCAGTATTTGATCTGAAAAGAAAAAGCCAAAAAGCGCAACTATAATTCCATAAAACAAGGAAAGCATAACACTATGTTCTGCTGCATTAACAGCAGCATGTTCATCATTTTCTCCTAATCTTCTTGAGATTAATGAGCTGGCACCAACTCCGGTTCCAACTCCAATTCCAATTAAAATAATTTGAATAGGAAAAGCTAAAGAGAGTGCAGAAAGAGCATCAGTACTAATTCTACCGACATAAATACTGTCAACAACATTATATAAAGCTTGAATTGCCATTGCTATAATTGATGGAACAGAGAGCCTCATTAATAGAGGAATTATTGGCTCTGTACCAAGTTTTTGAGAATTGCTTTGCATTTGAATTGCCTCCAAAGTTATTATTTTAAATATGTTATTAAATAAGAAATTGTAGGGATGCTGACTGCAGCCAATAATGTTGATAAAAATAGGCATTCAGCTGCAAAAATATAATTCCCTTCATATCTTTCCGCAAAAATAACTCCATTCGCCGCAGCAGGCATTGCTATTTGTAAAACTAGAATACTTCTTATTGGATCAGAAACTTTAAAATAATTTAAGATTATGAGAGCTGAAGCAGGAATTAATAGTAATTTTAAAATTGAATAAGCAATAATATTTAAATCTTTAAAGATACCAGATATTTTGATTTGTGCTAGACCACTACCAATAACCAGCATTGAAAGTGGGAAAGTAGCTTCTGCCAGCATATCAACAGCTGTCATAATTGATGTTGGCAGTTTGATCCCTGTTAACATTAAAAATAAACCGATGATAATTGCAATTACACCATTATTGAAAATATCTCGTAAATCAATTTTTTTATCTATATTTCCTCTTAAAAAGAGATTTGTTCCATAGGTCCATAAGAATATATTGAAAATAACCACCCCAATTGAACCAAAGAAAATACCATTTTCAGGAAAAATCACATCGATTACGGGCAGTCCCATATAACCAACATTACCAAAAATTAAGAAAAAATTAAGTACAATTTTTTTATCTTTAGAAATCGGAAATAATTTAGATATTATTGAGGCAAAAATTATTAAGATTAAATAGAAAGCAATCCAGTATAGAAATAAATCAGTAAAATCACCTAGTATTTTTGCAGTAATATCAATCTGTAAAGAAGAAATTAACATTGCTGGTATAATTAAATCTAAAAGAAGTTTGGAAATAGCACCAGTTTCTTTTTTATCGAGATGTTTACTTTTTCTAAGAAAATAACCAACCATAATTAGTAAAAATAGTGATATGATTTGGCTTATAACAACTTGGAAATTCAAATAATAGCCTCCTTATATAGTGAAATTAATCATAATTGCAATTTATTTATAAATCATAAATATTCTATCAAATAATTCTACCATAGAAGCATCAACCTGTAAAGTGAGCTTGATAAGAAGGAGTTTCTTGTGATAAACTTTATACGTATGAGGTATTAATTATTGTTAAAAAGGAGTGCAAATTTTGAAAAAAGATGAGATTAAAACATTAAAAATAGAAGATTTAGCTCACGGAGGAGACGGAGTGGCCAGAGCAGAAAATGGGATGGCTGTTTTTATATCTCTGACCTTACCGGGAGACCTGGTAAAAGCAAAAATCACTAAAATAAAAAAAGATTATGCGTTCGCTGAATTAATAGAAGTTATAGAAGCTGGACCAGGAAGAATTAAAGCTCCTTGTCCGGTTTATAATGAATGCGGAGGCTGTCAGCTTCAACATATTGATTATCAAAAAGAGTTAGAATTTAAAAAAAATAATATTAAGCAGTTAATTAATCGTATAGCAGAAATTAAAGATTTCAAATTGATGGATGTTCTGGCAGCAGATGATAATTTTCGTTATCGTAATAAGGCTCAATTTCCTTTGAAAATAAATGAAAATGATCAAATTACTGCCGGTTTTTATAAAAGGGGAAGTCATGATATAGTTCCAAATCATGATTGTTTGATTCAGCATCCTTTAATTAATAGAATTTTAAGAATTACTTTAGAAGAATTAAATAAATTTCAACTGAGTGTATATAATGAAGATTCTCTGCAGGGACTGCTTCGACATCTTGTCATTAGAGTTGGAAGCTGTACTAATCAAGCATTACTGGTAATGGTCACCAATGGTGATGATTTTATAGATAAAAATTTAATTGCCAGGACTTTAATGCGTAAAATTCCGGAATTAAAAGGTGTTGTGCAAAATATTAATAATGAAAACACTAATGTTATTTTTGGTAAAAAAGATTTACTTTTAGCTGGAGAAAATAAAATAACTGAATATATTGGTAAAACAGCCTATCTAATTTCTGCCAGATCATTTTTTCAGGTTAATACCATGCAGGCTAAAAAGTTGTATGATACTGCAGCTGAATATCTTGGTAATGATCGCAGTTTTAAAATAATCGATGCATTTTCTGGTACAGGAAGCATTGCACTTTATCTAGCAGATAAGGCTGAAAAAATTTATGCAATAGAATCATTAGAATCGGCTGTAAAAGATGCTGAAGAAAATGCTAAATTAAATAATGTTAATAATATAGAATTCAAGAAAGGAATGGTTGAAGAAAAACTACCAGAACTTTTGGAAAAAGAAAAGATAGAGAGTGTAATTTTTGATCCTCCTCGTAAAGGTTTAGATGAAAAAACTGTCAATTTATTATTATCAAGTTCAATAGAAAAAATTATATATATATCCTGTAACCCAGCTACACAGGCAAGAGATTTGAAAAAGTTAAAGGAAAAATATCAATTAGTTAAAATTCAGCCTGTAGATTTATTTCCACAAACTTATCATATAGAATCTGTTGCTTTGTTAGAATTGAAAGCTTAATAGTATTTTACAAATGGCTTTTAGTTAGATTTATTTTTGTTTTAATAATGCAGCTGTAAATTAATAACTTGCTAAAGTGCTTTAATTTATGATATATTGTTGTAAAGTTGGATTGTTTTTTTAAAGAATAAAATCGCTCCATATCTGGAGGTTATATAATGAATATATTTTTACTTATTATCTTTATTTTGGTAGGTACTGCAGGTTTGTTTTATAATGTTGATTCAGGTGTATTTATTGGTTTAGGATTAATTCCATGGCAAATTTTAAAAATTAAACTAAAACGCAAATTTGTATTAACTTCTATTATTCTTAGTTCTGCTGCAGGTCTTGGATATTTTGTTTATCACTCAAAGTGGCTAATTGCTGTTTTATTTATTTTCATTCAGCTTTATAATTACTGGGGTTATTTAAATATAGTTAATGAATAGTTTAATCATAAAATTTTATAATTATATATGAAGGAGGAATAAAAGTGCCGACATATTTATATGAGTGTGAAAATTGTGGTCGATTTGAAGAATTTCAAAATATTAAAGATGATGCTTTAGAAAATTGCCCAAAGTGTGATGGAGAAGTAAAAAGGATTATTGGATCTCCTGGGGTTATTTTTAAAGGGTCAAATTTTTATGTGAATCAGGATAAGAGTTCTACTAAGGCCAAAGAAAGTAACAGTGAAAAAGTTTCTTAAATATTTTATGAATTCACTAAAAATATAGCGGTATATTTTTAATGAAGAAAATTATGATTATAAACCGGCCTTAGTGCCGGTTTAATTTTTCTCTGTCAATAATGAAAGAGGGTAAAATAATGACAATTGTAGCTGCAAAAAAATGTTATAGCTATCAAGCAGATGAATTAGCAGAAAAATTAAATTTTTTGCTGGCAGAACTTGGGGGACTAGAGAGTTTTATTAGAGCTGGAGATAAAGTTTTATTTAAAACAAATCTTCTCATGGGCAAGGCTCCTGAGGAAGCTGTGACTACTAATCCAGAATTTATAAGAGCCCTTGCCAAAAAGGTTAAAGATTTAGGAGCAGAGGTTATTATAGCTGATAGCCCGGGTGGTCCATTCAATGATAAATTGTTGAAAAGAGCTTATCAAAAATCTGAACTTTATGAAATGGCAGCTGAAGAAAATATAGAATTAAATTATAATACTAATTCAAAAAAACAAGAATATAAAAAAGGAAAGATTAATAAATCTTTTCAGCTAGCATCTTATTTAGATGATGTAGATTTAATTATTAATCTACCTAAATTAAAAACTCATGGTTTGACAATGTACACAGGTGGAGTTAAAAATCTTTTTGGTTGTATCCCAGGTGTTTTAAAGGCAGAATATCATCTGAGAATGCAGTCAGTTTATGATTTTTCTAGGATGTTAAATGATCTTGCGGGCCTTATTTCACCTGAATTAACAATTATGGATGCAGTTGTTGGGATGGAAGGAGAAGGACCTTCAAATGGTAGACCAAGAGAATTCAGTTATTTGCTTGCATCGACTTCTCCTTATTATTTAGATCTTGCAGCTGTAAAACTTATGGGAATTAATCCGGAAGAAAAAGTTCCATCTATAAAAGCTGCCTTAGAAGATAAGCTTATAAAAAAAGAAAATTTAGAAATTAAAGGGGATCAAATAATACCATTAAATAATGTAGAGATTCCTAAAATCGAAAAAGAAAATAACTTGCTTGATGCAAGAATGCCTGATTTTTTATCAGATATATTAGAAAAATTACTGCGTCCAAAACCTGTTTTTAAAGAAAATAAATGTGTTGGCTGTAGGACTTGTGCTGAAAATTGTCCACCTGATGCAATAATTATGATTGATGATTTTCCGAAAGTTAATTTAGATGATTGTATTCGATGTTTTTGTTGTCAGGAACTATGTCCTTATGATGCAGTAGATATCAAATATCCACTGCTTGCTAAATTGTTTTTTTCAAATTAATGGAGGTTTGAGATATAATGAAGATTGGAGTAATTTCAGATACACATCTGCCTAATGCAGGTGCTGGTTTTCCAGAAATTTTGATTCAAAAATTAAAAAAAGTTGATTTAATTATTCATGCCGGCGATCATTGTGAAGAAAGATATTTAAATAAACTAAAATCAATTGCAGAAGTTAAAACAGTGGCTGGTAATAGAGATAGCCAGCAGTTGAAAAGAAAATTGAAAGATAAAATTACTTTTGAAGCAGCTGGCAGAAAAATTTCTGTGATTCATGGACATCAGTATAGAGGTAAAAATATACTGCAGGGTTTAAATTATACTTTTAATGATAGTGATATTATCATTTTTGGTCATACTCATCGCCCATTTAATGAGCGTTTTAGTGATAAATTATTTTTTAATTCAGGCTCACCAACTGATAAACGCCTGGAAAAAAATTATACATTTGGTATAATAGAAATTGAAGAAGAAATTAAAGCTGAAATTAAAATTTTGAAGGAGGAATCTTAATGTCAGTAGAAGCTACAGCAAGAAGATTGAAGAAAAAACTGGAAAATTCAGATGAATATCAAAACTATTTAGAATTACGAGAAAAAGTAATGGCAAAAGAAGGTTCTAAAAAAATGCTGCTTGATTATCAGAATTTAATGATGGAAATGCAGACCAAGCGTATGTCTGGTGAAGAATTAAGTGCAGAGGATCAAGAAAAGCTTAAGAATCTGCAGAATTTTATTGAAATTAATAATAATGTAAAAAAATATTTAGAAGCAGAATATAGTTTGAGCAAAATGATAAACGATATTCAAAAAACAATATTTTCCGATATAGAAGTTGGAATTCCAGAATCAGAATTAAAAAATGAAGAAAATGAATCTGAAGAATAAGTAAAATTCATTTTTAGATGATTAATAAAAAAGCATCCCCTTTTGAGGATGCTTTTAAAATCTTTTTATTTAAATGCTGAAAATATTAATCTGTTAAAAAATTAAACAGGTTGAACTTCTTTAACACCATCAACATTTTCTTTTAATGTTCTTTCAATACCATTTTTTATGGTTAAGGTTGACATTGGGCAACCACTACAGGCACCTAAAAGTTTAACTTTAACAATACCATCATCAGTTACTTCAACTAATTCAACATCTCCGCCATCAGCTTGTAGACTTGGTCTGATTTTATCGAGATATTTTTGTACTTCTTCTTTCATACTTGCACCTCCTAAATTTACATTTGATTATATTATACAAAAAAACTCAAGATTTTACAAGCATAAATTTAAAGGAATGATTTAAATGTCCAATTTTGTCCATCTCCATAATCATACAGCTTTCAGTCTTTTAGATGGGGCAATAAGAGTTGATTCGCTAATTAAAAAAACTAAAGAGTATGATATGCCAGCTGCAGCAATAACTGACCATGGTGTACTCTATGGAATGATTGATTTTTATAGAAAGGCTAAAAAAGAAAATATTAAACCTATTATAGGGGCAGAACTTTATTTAAGTCCCGGCAGTCGTTTTGAAAAAATTAGAAAAAGATATCATTTAGTGCTGCTGGCCCAAAACAAAAAAGGTTATCATAATTTAATTCAACTGGTTTCAAAAGCCTGGTTGGAAGGATTTTATTATAAGCCGCGCGTTGATAAAGAATTACTGGCAGAGTATAGTGATGGTTTAATTTGTCTTTCTGCCTGTGTCCAGGGTGAAATCCCTCAACTTTTAATTAATGGTAATTATGACCTTGCTAAAAAAGCTATTTCTGACTACCATGCTATTTTTGGCAGAGAAAATTTCTTTTTAGAGCTTCAAAATCATAATTTACAGCAAGAAAAGGAAGCTGCTCAGGGGTTATTAAAACTAAGTAGAGAAGAAAATGTTCCAACTGTAGTTACAAATGATTGTCATTATTTAAATAAAGAAGATGCAGAACTGCAGGATATTTTATTAGCTTTACAAACCGGAACTACTATAGCTGATGAAAATAGAATGACTTTTACTGGGGAAGAATTTTATTATAAATCACCTGAGGAAATGGTAAAACTCTTTCCGGACCTAGATTCTGCTTATCAAAATACTATTAAAATTGCGGATAGAGTAGAAGTTGATTTAGATTTTAATCATTTTTATCTTCCTGATTATCCTGATTTAGGTGAGGAAAAAAGTCCTGAAGATTTATTGAAAAAATTATGTTTGAAGGGGCTTAAGGCAAAGGGAATGAGTTCAGATCAAGAAGCAGTTGACAGATTAAAATATGAAATCAAAATTATATTTGAAATGGGTTATGCTGCTTATTTTTTGATAGTTTATGATTTTGTTAAATATGCCGAGGATAATGGAATAATGGTTGGGCCAGGTAGGGGTTCTGCTGCTGGAAGTTTGGTGGCCTATCTTTTGAACATTACAAAAGTTAATCCTTTAAAATATGGTCTTATTTTTGAACGTTTTTTGAATCCCGAGCGGGTGACAATGCCAGATATTGATATAGATTTTGATGAGAATCGAGATCAAATAATTGAATATGTAAAAAAAAGATATGGAACTGAGCGGGTAGCACAAATTGGGACTTTTGGAACTATGGCTGCAAGGGCTGCAGTTAGAGATGTGGGGAGGGCACTTGCTATTCCTTACGGAAAAGTTGATAAAGTTGCAAAATTAATTTCTTCTCGCAAAGGAATTGAGCAGTCATTAAAAGATCAAAAAAAGCTGCAGGCACTTTATCATAATGATGGAGAAATTAAAGAATTAATCGATTATGCTCGAGGTGTCGAGGGTCTGCCGCGGCATATTTCGACTCATGCAGCTGGAGTAATCATTGGTGCTGAGCCGCTGGCCCAGATAGTTCCTCTGCAGAAACAGGATGAAAGTGTAATTACTCAGCTGCCAATGGGAGATTTGGAAGCCCTGGGGCTTTTAAAGATGGATTTTTTAGGTTTGAGAAACTTAACGGTGATTAAAAACACTTTAAAATTGATAGAAGACCATCATGGTGAGAAAATTGATATTGAAAATATCCCCCTTGATGATAGTGAGGTATATAAGTTTTTGAGTACAGGTAAAACAGCTGGTGTCTTTCAGATGGAATCTTATTTATTTCAGTCGTTAAATAAAAAAATGAAACCGGATCGATTTAATGATTTAATTGCGATGCTTGCTCTTGGACGGCCTGGACCTTTAGGAAGTAATATTGTGGATGATTTTATTGCTATTAGACATGGTGAAAAAGAAGCAGAATATTTACATCCTAAATTAAAGCCAATTTTGGAAGAAACTTTTGGGATGATTTTATATCAGGAGCAGGTAATGGAAATTGCGAGTACTCTGGCAGGCTACAGTATGGGAGAAGCGGATCTTTTACGGCGAGGAATGGGAAAGAAAAAATTAAAATTGGTCGCTTCTGAAAGAGAAAAGTTTGTAGATGGTGCAGTAGCGCGTGGTCTAAAAGAAGATACTGCTCAAGAAATTTTTGATCAGATGGAATATTTTGCTGGCTATGGTTTTAATAAATCTCATTCTACTGCTTATGCTTTTTTGGCTTATCAGACTGCTTATTTAAAGTATCATTATCCAGCTGATTTTATGGCTGCATTATTTTCTTCTGTTATGGGAAATCAAGATAAAATTGCTGATTATATTAAAGCTGCAAGAGAAATAGAACTAAAGATTTTAACTCCAGATATTAATAAAAGTTATCATAATTTTACTGCTGAAAATGATAGTAAAATTCGGTATGGACTAAAAGCAATAAAAAATGTAGGCTCTGCTTCTATTGAAGCTATTGTGAGAGCAAGAAAAGATGAAGAATTTTCTTCTTTAATTGATTTCTTAAAAAGAATTGATATATCTGCAATTAATATTCAAAGTTTGGAGGCATTTATTAAGGCAGGAGCCTTTGATGAAATTGCTGAAAGCAGAGCATCAATGCTTTTAAATTATGAAGAGCTTTATAATAAATATAATAATTTATCTAAAAATAGAGCTCAAGGACAGCAGTCATTTGGGGAATTATTTAATGATGAAAATCAATTTATGGAAGAAGATCTTAATTATACTGAAGTCGAGGAATTGAAAACTGAGACTATACTAGAACAGGAAAAAGAATTTTTGGGAATTTATCTTTCTGCTCATCCTTTAGATCAATATAAAGAAAAGTTAAAAGATATAAAAGTATATAATATCAATAAAGCAATAAATATCTCTACGGGGAAAAAAGTATTAATTGCTGCTTATCTGACAAACTATAAAGAACATGTAACAAAACGTAATAATAAAATGGCTTTTTTAACTGTTAGTGATCAAGAAGAAAAAATAGAAGTTATAGTATTTTCGGATTTATTTAAAAAAATAGACTTTGAACTTCTTGAAAATCGAGCACTTTTAATCTATGGCGAAAAAAGTGAAGAACAGATTATTGCTAAAAAGATTATATCTCTCAAAGATGATCTACTGCTAATAGATGTTTCTGATTTTCATCAAAAAAGGATAGTTAAATTAAAGAAATACTTATTAAAAAAAGAAGGTAACGTATCTGTTCTGTTGAAAAAGAATAATAGGCTAATAATTACAGCTGATAAATATAATATAGACAGCAGCCAGCAGACAAAAGATGAGTTAGCAAAAGCTTTGGAAAAATCTAAATATCAATATATTTGATATATTTAATTAATATCTGCTTATATTCTTATTATTATTGACTTATGTTCATTATAATGTTAAATGAATCTCAATCTTTTTATATATTATGACAAATTTCTTGACAATGCTTTTTGGGTTATTATATTATTAAGTGGATAAAGGAGGAAAAACAATGGATGTTAATGCTGATTATATTTTAATTAAGGCTTTAGAAAATGGAGTAACTATTATTGGTTTAACAAGAGGTAAAGATACTAAATTTAATCATACAGAAAAATTGGACAAAGGAGAAATCCTGGCTGCTCAGTTTACTGAAAATGTTTCTGCAATGAAAATTAGAGGTAATGCAGAAATAATGAGCAAACATGGTAAGGTTAATTCTGAAGGATAAATAATAGCTTTGTTTTCCAGGACATCAATGTATTCTGGAAATTGAAAGGAGCTTATAAATGTGGCAGGTTGTATATGTAGCCTCTTCCAAAGAAGAGGTTGATGATATTTCAAAATTTATGGAAAAAGAAGGTTTTATGCTTCAAATTGATGATGCGGGTTCTGGAAGTTATCAGATCAGAGTGCCAGCTATTGAAGCAGAAGAAGCCTACTCCTGTTTGCATAAAAATTTTTAACATGGAGGTTTTTGGAATGAAAAAGATAGCAGTGCTTACAAGTGGAGGCGATGCTCCAGGTATGAATCCAGCGATCCGGGCTGTAGTTAGAACAGCAATTTATAAAGATCTGAAAGTAGTTGGAGTAAGACATGGATATAAAGGCCTGATAGAAAAAGATTTTTTCGATATGGAGAGAGGTTCAGTTGCTGATATTGTTCAGCGAGGAGGTACGATTTTATTATCTGCTCGTTGTGAAGAATTCAAAACTGAAGCAGGCAGAAAAAAGGCTTATGCTAATATGAAAGAAGAAGGAATTGAAGCTTTAGTTGTAATCGGAGGTGATGGTTCTTTACGTGGTGTTCAAAAAATTAATGCAGAAAGTGATATTAAAGCTGTAGGTATACCAGGAACTATTGATAATGACTTATCATGTACTGATTACACTATCGGTGTAGATACAGCTATGAATACAATTTTAGATGCAATTAATAAGATTAGAGATACTGCAACATCCCATGAAAGAACTTTTGTGATTGAATGTATGGGACGTGACTCCGGTTATTTAGCATTAATGACTGGCCTTGCTGGTGGTGCAGAATATATTCTAGTTCCTGAAATTGACTTTACACCACAGGAAGTTTGCGATAAAATTACTCAAGGTTTTAACCGGGGTAAATTACACAGTTTAATTCTAATAGCAGAAGGTGTAGAAGCTCCATTTGCTGATTTAAATAAATATCATGGCAGTCCAGGTATGGCTATGGGAGATTTAATTAGAGAAAGAACTGGAATGGAAACTAGAGTTACTGTGTTAGGCCACCTGCAGCGTGGAGGAAGTCCTACAGCTACAGATAGAATTGTCGCCAGCCGAATGGGAGCTAAGGCTGTTGAATTGTTATTAGAAGGCAAACGTGATAAAATGGTTAATTACAGAGACAATTCAATTGGTGTTTGTGAAATTAAGGATGCAATTAAAAAGACAGAGACTATTAATATGGACATTTATAATTTAGCAAATATTTTATCAATGTAAGCAAACAACTGGGAGGTTAATATGAGAAAAACGAAGATAGTATGTACACTAGGACCAGCAACGAATGATAAAGAAACAATAAAAAGAGTAGTTGAAGCAGGAATGAATGTGGCCCGAATGAATTTTTCTCACGGTGATCATGATGAACATAAACAGAGATTTGATCTCGTTAAAGAAGTCGAAAAAGAAACAGGTAAAACTATCGGTTTAATGCTTGACACAAAAGGACCTGAAATCAGAACTGGAGAAATGAAAGGTGACAAGATTCAGTTAGAAGCAGATACTGAGATTGTAGTTTCCAAAGATGATGTAGAAGGTACTCCTGAAAAAATTTCTGTATCTTATAAAGCTTTAGCAGAGGATATGGAAGTTGGGAATAAAATTTTAATTGATGATGGTTTAATTGAACTTGAAGTAATTGAAATTGATAATGAAGATGTAGTATGTAGAGTAGTTAACGGTGGAGAACTTGGTTCTCGCAAAGGTGTTAACTTACCAGGGGTTAAAGTTAGTTTACCTGCATTGACTGAAAAGGATATTTCTGATATTCGTTTTGGTGTAGACCAGGGAATCCACTTTATAGCTGCATCTTTTGTTCGTAAAGCGAATGATGTTATTGAAATCCGGAAAATATTAGAAGAAAAAGGAAATGAAGATATCTTTATTATTGCTAAAATAGAAAACCAAGAAGGTGTAGAGAATCTTGATTCTATTTTAGAGGTTGCTGATGGAATTATGGTTGCCCGTGGTGATCTTGGAGTAGAAATTCCTGCAGAAAGAGTGCCGATAGTACAGAAAATAATGATAAAAAAATGTAATGAGGCTTCAAAACCTGTAATTACAGCTACCCAGATGTTAGATTCAATGATTAGGAATCCACGACCTACAAGAGCTGAAGCTTCTGATGTTGCTAATGCTATTTATGATGGAACAGATGCAACAATGTTATCTGGAGAGTCTGCAGCTGGTAAGTATCCAGTTGAATCAGTTGAGACTATGGCTCAAATTGCAGCAGAAGTTGAAAATTCTGATAGCTATAAAGACAAGTTTGCTGGCAAATATGAATTTGCAGCTGAGTCTGTAACATGTGCTATTTCACTTGCAACATGTCAAACTGCTGAAGAGCTTAGTGCAGAAGCTATAATTACTTCTACTGGTTCTGGTTTAACCGCAAGGACAGTTTCTAAATATAGACCACAAACACCGATTATTGCTGTAACACCAAACAAAAGAGTGCTGCATCAATTAGCTATGACCTGGGGTGTGACTCCGTTATTAGTAGCTAGAAGCAGTACAACTGATGAAATGATGGATAATGCTATTAAAACTTCTTTAGAATATGATTTAATTGAAGAAGGGGATTTAGTAACTATTACAGCTGGAGCTCCAGTTGGTATTTCTGGTACGACTAACTTAATTAAAGTGGATGTTGTTGGTAAGCCAATTGCAGATGGTCAGGGTATTGGTAAGAGTATAGCAATTGGAAAAGCTAAGTTAGTTAAAACTGCAGAAGAAGCGATTGAAAAGATTGAAGAAGGAGATATTATGGTTGCTCCTATGACAGATAAAGACTTTATACCTGCAATGAAAAAAGCAGCTGCTGTAGTAACCTTCAGTGGAGGACTAACTTCTCATCCTGCTATAGTTGGACTTAATTTTGGTATTCCTGTAGTAGTTAACACAGGTGATATTAGTGATGAATTTAAAGATGGAGAAATTATCACTGTAGACGGAGTTAGAGGATTAGTTTATAGAGGACAAGCAAATCTAAAGTAATATTTTCTGAAAATAATAGATTTAATATAAAATAATTAAGAGGGCATAATTGCCCTCTTAATTATGTTTTAATACAATTTGATAAAATTTTAAATAATTTTATATTTTTTTCTATTAATACTTTACAATAATAAAGTAATAAAGTATAATAAAAGAAAATATACTAAGGAGGAAAAAAAATGAGAAATAATTTATTAAATATTTTTGTTGTTGTTCTATTAGCTTTATTATTAATTGGTGGTAATGTAATGGCCGAAGATTCTTTGGCTGAAATTCAGGAAAAAGGTAAAATTGTAGTAGGTTTAGATGATAGTTTTCCACCAATGGGTTTTAGGGATGAAAGTGGAGAAATAGTTGGTTTTGATATAGATTTAGCTAAAGAAGCAGCAAAAAGAATGGGTGTTGAAGTAGAATTTAAGGCTGTTGATTGGGATGGTGTTATTTTAAGTCTCAAAAATGGTATGATCGATGTAATCTGGAATGGTTTAACAATAACTCCCGCCAGAGAAGAAAGTATTGACTTTACTCAACCATATTTAGAAAACTCACAGAGTATAGTAGTTCAAGCAGATAGTGATATTGAGACAAAAGCCGATCTTGCTGACAAAGTAGTTGGAATTCAGCTGGGAAGTAGTGCTGTTAGTGCTGTAGAATCTGAGCCAGAAGTTTTAGAGACTTTTAAAGAGTTACGTCAGTTTTCAAATAATACTGAAGCTTTAATGGATTTACAGACAGGAAGAGTGCAGGCAGTTGTTTTAGATGTTATTGTTGGCCGCTATTATATAAGTCAGCGTCCAGGACAGTTTAAAGTTCTTGAAGATGACTTTGGTGGAGAAGAATATGGTGTAGGTGTTCGTGATGGTGCAGATTCATTTAGGAAAGCTCTTAATTCTGCTTTAGATGAAATGATTGCAGATGGAACAGCAGCTAAAATTTCTGAAAAGTGGTTTGGAGAAGATATTGTACTTAAGTAGGAGGCATTTATTTGTTTGATTATATATTAAACGTATCAGGATATATACTGGAAGGTAGTATAATTACCTTCCAGCTTTATTTGGTCACAGCGATTTTTTCTGTAATCTTAGGTATATTTGGTGCTTTAGGTAAAATTTCTAAAATTCCATTTTTGGAATCAATTTTATCTTTTTATACCTGGGTTTTTAGAGGGACACCACTTCTATTACAGCTCTTTTTTGCTTATTATGGTCTACCGGTTTTAGGAATTACTTTAAATCCTTTTCCAGCTGCAGCCCTGACTTTTATTGTTAATTATGGTGCTTATTTCACCGAAATTTTTAGAGGTGGAATAGAATCTATCGATGAAGGTCAATACGAAGCTGCAAAAGTGTTGGGTATGAATTACAAACAAACTATGAGCCGGATTGTTATTCCACAAACTGTAAAAAGAGTTTTACCAGCGACCAGTAATGAAGCAATTAATCTTGTTAAAGATAGTGCCCTAGTAGCTGTGATTGGCCTTGGTGATTTATTACGGGCAGCTAAGGTAGCTGTAACAAGAGATTTTTCTATTATACCTTTCATAATAGCTGCAGTTTTTTACTTAGTAATTAGCTCAGTTATTGTTACAGTTTTCCGCAAATTAGAAGAAAAATATTCTGTTTACGAATAGGTGATAATTTTGGAAATGATAAAGGCAAAAAATATTCATAAAAGTTTTGGCGAATTAGAGGTGCTTAGAGATGTTTCTTTTGAGGTTCATAAAGGAGAGGTAATTTCTATTATTGGACCTTCTGGATCAGGTAAAAGTACACTTTTGCGTTCGCTAATTGGTTTAGAAGAAATAAATTCTGGAGAATTATTTATAGAGGGAATTTCAGTAAAAAAATCAGGCAAAAAAGCTTATGAAAAAATGGGAATGGTTTTTCAGGGTTTTAATCTTTTTCCACACAAAACTGTTATGGGCAATTTAATTGAAGCGCCAATAGTTGTTAAAGGTGAGAAAAAGAAAGAAGCGAAAAAAAGAGCTGAAAAATTATTAAAAAAAGTTGGACTTTATGATAAAAAGGACAGCTATCCCGCTCAATTATCTGGTGGGCAAAAGCAGAGAGTTGCAATTGCAAGAGCATTAGCAATGGAGCCGGATATAATGTTATTTGATGAACCAACTTCTTCTTTGGATCCAGAACTAGTTGGTGAAGTTTTAACTGTTATTAGAGATTTAGCAGATGAAAATATTACAATGCTGATTGTAACACATGAGATGGGTTTTTCTCGAGATGTATCTGATCGAGTAATATTTATGGATCATGGTAAAATTGTTAGCGATACAGTTCCAGAGAAAATATTTGTTAATCCCGAATCAGAAAGAATACAAAACTTTTTAACAAAAATATTAAGTCAAAATTAAAGCTCCCTGATGGGAGCTTTTTCAATTGTAATTTGCTTTTAGGACAAATCACTGTTAAAATGTTTACAGATAATAACAGCAGTTTGATATAACATTTACTTGAAGCTTTTAAAGTAATATAAGGGGGAGAATTTAATAGTGTTTAAAATAAATGCAGATTTACACACTCACACTGTAGCTAGTGGTCATGCATATTCTACAGTAGATGAGATGGCAAGAGGTGCCTTTAATAAGGGAATAAAATTAATAGGAATTACTGATCATGGTCCAAAACTGCCAGGTGGGCCTAATGTATACCATTTTGGCAATTTTTCAATTGTTCCCGACGAATTATATGGAGTTAGAATTGTTAAAGGTGTTGAAGCAAATATTTTAAAAAATGGCAGCTTAGATTTAACAAATGAGGAACTTGGTTATTTAGAATTTGTTGCAGCAGGTATTCATCGTTTAACAGGACATAATTTAAATAATAAAGAAGAATATACTTCAGCAACAATTAAAGCAATGGAAAATCCTCAACTTGACATGATAACTCATCCTGTTCAAAGAGAGTATCCTGTTGATTTAGAGCGAGTAGCAGAGGCAGCAGCAGAAAATAATGTTATTTTAGAATTGAATGCCAGTTCTTATAGTCCTAATAAATATAAAACTCGAGGAATAAAATCAGAATCACTTAAATTATTAAAATTAGCCAAAAAATATGGTTTTAAGATTGCTATAAATAGTGATGCTCATTTTTATGATAAAATTGGAGAGTTTTCAACTCTTAACTTTATTTTTGAAAGTGAAGATTTTGATAGTGAATTGATAATAAATAGTAAAGCAGAAAATATAATTAATTATCTAGATGAAAGACAAAGAAGATTAAATAAATTGAAGAAAACAGTTTAGAGGTGTAAAAATGGAAGAACCATATTATAAATATTCGCAATTCCTAAAAGATAAATATGGTAAAAAAACATATAAATTACCGGTTAATTTACCTACTACCTGTCCTAATAGAGATGGAAATCTAGCAAAAGAAGGCTGTCATTTTTGTGGTGAAGAAGGTGCTGACTTTGAGATGTTACCTGATGAGATGTCTGTTACAAATCAACTTTTAGAAAATAGAGAGTATATTGGTGAACGCTATGGAGTAGATCAATTCATTGCTTATTTTCAAAATTACACCAATACTTATTTAGCGCTTAATAAATTAGAAAACTATATAAGAGAAGCTGTAAAAATTAAAGGAATAAAAGCAGTTTATTTTTCTACCAGACCTGATTCAATTAGTGATGAATATATTGTTGCTTTAAAAAATGTTTTAGAAGAAACTTCATCAGATATAGAGTTGGCTTTTGAATTTGGCTTACAGACAGCGAATTATAAAACTTTAAAAAATGTAAACAGACAGCATGGTCTGGCAGAATTTATTGATGCTGTTTTAAGAGCTAAAAAATTTGAGCTTGAGGTAGGTGCTCATTTAATATTGAATTTACCAGGTGATACAAGAGAAGATGTAATAGAAGGTGCAAGGATCTTATCTGCACTAAAATTAGATCATGTTAAATTACATGCACTTTATATTAGAGAAAATTCAGTGTTTGCAAAAAAATATAAAAATGGAGATCTTAAAATTTGTTCACTTGATGAATATATAGAAAGAGTAATTTTATTTTTAGAAAATTTGTCTCCAGATATAGCTGTACAGCGTTTGATTGGTAGGGCTCCTGGAGAAGAATCACTTTTTGTTAATTGGGATACTCCCTGGTGGGAAATACATGATATGATTATTAAAGAAATGAATAAAAGAAATACTTATCAAGGTAGGTTATTTAATTATTTAAATGGCAAAGCACTAGCTAAATTTTAAATAAAAAAGAAATTATTTTAGCAAAAAATATTATATAATTAAATGTACGTGTTAGTTTGATAAAAAATAGTACTTGAATTCTAGAAATGAAAGTATTATAATTAAAGGTAATCAAATACTTAATATGAAGTCAAAAGTAGACAAGTAGAGGAGTGATAAAATGACTTCAGTCCTAAAAAAAGTAATTAATAATTTCAGCAGTGGAATTTATGATTTTAAAAATAGATATAAATTACCTGAAGAATATCATAATTCTAACGAATTAAAAATAATGCATATAAGCGATACTCCAGAGTCTATTTATTCTCATATTTATAAAATGTTGAGCTATAGTCGGCCAGATGTAATAATTCATACTGGAGATTTGGTAGATAATTTAAAACTTGAAGATGCTGGTAAGGAATTAATACCACTTTACAAGAAGAAATCTGCTGAATTTATTAGAAATCTTGAAAAATTAACTAAAGCTAGAATAATATATGTTCCTGGTAATCACGATGATGTTAATATTATTAAAGCTAATATTAAAAGAAGTGAGATTATGAAGGAAGGAAGTATTATTGAATTAGATGGGGTTAAAATTGGAATAGCTCATTATCCAGAAAAACTTCCTTTAAATTCGGATATTAATCTTTTTGGTCATAATCATCAAAAAGATTTTGATAGTGATAATAAATTTTTAAATGGGATTTTAAATATAAACTATATATTACTTCCATCGAAAGAGGATTATAAAGTTAAATATCCCTGGATTGTTGATCAGGGAAGACAGTATAAATCTTTTAATATGATTTAAATAATGAGTAATTTTAATTAGCCAGGTTTGCGACAATCTGGCTAATTTATTTTAATTAAATTTTAAGAAATTTGAAAATATTAGAATTTTTGGGAGGGGTTTAATGAATTTTGTACGCAGTGGTCCCAGATATTTATTTTTTAAAGTGAAATCGCCAGAACTATTCTGTCAAAAACTTTCTCAAAAGACTAAACTTAAAAAATTAGATTTTGAAAATGCTATTAAACTTGCAGCAGAAGAATCAGTAATAGTTTTTTTAAGTGATAGCCAGAAAGAAAGTTTTAAAGTTGAAGATTCTGATTTGATTTTATACCTTCCCATGAATTCTACTGCTTTGATGGCAATGATTTTAAATCAACAGGAGCTTAGTCAGGCAGTTGAAAATGTTACTGCTGGCCCGGGACAGTTGGTTATGAGGATACCAGAACCAGGCAAAAAAGTAATAGATGAAATTATTGAAAGTTATCAGGCTGAAGAAATGTCAATTTTAGAAGGAATTGATAAAGGTAGTTCTGATAGTACAATTATTTCTTTCACAGATCAGCCAATTAAATCTAGGTTGAAGTCTTTAAAAAAAGTAAGAGATAATATTTTGGTAAAAAAGAATACTACCTTAGTTTTTGAAGAGTTACGCCGTGATGCTGTAAGATATATTACTCATGGTTTGGAAAATCAGCAGTGGTCTGAACTTAAAATAAATATTTTTGATTCAGATGAATTATATGAATTAGAATATAACCGCCTGATTACTATTTTATCAGACTTAGAAGCAGGTATAATACTTGGTGAATCATGGACTAAAGACCATGCATTTGCTTTATTTTCAATTACTGCTTATCAGGTAAGACTTTTTACTTTTTTAGACCCGCTTGAAATAAAAAAGATATTATTTGCCTTTGAATATAATAGTGAAGGTGAAAGACTAGTTGATTATGATCTTTTTAATAAAAGTAATAAAATTAGTTGGTCTGAAATTTTAAATGATAACAAATATCATGATCGCAAAGAATTAGCTTTTAAATATAGAGAAAAAATAATGAAAGAATTATCTGAAGCTGCTAAAAATCGTTATTTCGAAATAGAAGAAAAAATTAAAGCTGAGTCTGAAAAATAACTTTAAAGCCGGAGAGTTCCCGGCTTTTTTCTTATGAAATTTAATAATATTCAATGATTATATGGGCATTGAATATCTTTGTTCAAAAAATCACATATTTGCGATATATGTTATTTTGAGTTAAAATAGAAATAGATACTTAAGTTTAGAAAGGGGATTTATTAATGAAGACAGAGAAAATATTAACTGATGTTGAAAAAGCCATCAGAGAATTAATAGATAATGCAAAACCGAAAGCTGGTTCGATCTTTTTATTAGGTGGAAGCTCAAGCGAAATTCAGGGTAAAAAAATTGGCTCAGCCACTGATTTAGATTTAGGTGATAAAATAATTAATAAAATAATTGAAATTTTAAAAGAATACGAACTTTATCTTGCAGTACAGGGTTGTGAGCATACAAATAGGTCTTTAGTTATAGAAAGAGAATGTCAGCAAAAATATTCTTTTAGTGAAGTAAATGTAATACCACATAGAAGAGCTGGAGGCGCATTTGCTACAGCAGCTTTTAATGAATTTTCAGAGCCTGTAACTGTGGAAAATATGGAAGCTGATTTAGGAATTGATATTGGTGATGCTTTAATTGGAATGCATCTTAAAAATGTAGCGGTACCAGTTAGATTATCAATTAAAGAAATAGGTAAAGCGCATCTTACTGCTGCTAGAACCAGGTTAAAACTTGTAGGTGGGGTTAGAGCAAAATATAGAGATTAATAATAGGGAGGCTTCAATTTTGAAATATTTGCACCATTGTATTGATAAATTTATTCTTTCACTTATAGGGCGCTCTTTTACAGTTTTAACTGATACAGAGCCTATTATAAAAAAAGAATTATCATATTTACCTGAAAATTTTACTGCTGCAGTTGCGGTTGAAAAAAAAGCACCATCTATTATATTGAAAAAAGAAAATGATGAATTTAAATATTATGGATACCATTATGAAGCTAAAAATATTGATTTGAGATTGTATTTTAAAGATGAAGAATTTGCCTATGAGGTTTTAGGAGCAAAAGAGGGTATAAGGCAGGCATTTTCTGAACACAAAATACTATTAGAAGGTAATTTAGAATATGCTGTTTCTATGATTTATATTTTTGAGATTGTCGAAGCATATATTATGTCAGATAAATTTTCTAAAAAAACCTTAGATTATGAATTCAAAAGAAATATATCTAGGTTAAAGCTAATACTGAAGGCCTTATTTTTATATAGAGAAAAGGGTGAAATTTAATGTATAAGTCGGATTATTTTGAGTTTTTTAGTCCTGTGAAAATCATTTCCGGAGAGCATGCATTATCTACTTTAAATTATGAACTTGATCGCTTACATGTTAGTAATCCTTTGATATTAACAAACCAGAGCTTAGATGAATTAAAAATATTAGATACTTTATTAACTCATATTGAAAATAATTCAATAAACCAACGTCAGATAATCAAAACTATACCAAATCAGGCAACAGTAGAGATTGTAAAAAAAGCTGCTAAGAGATATGAAGATTTAAATTGTGATGGGATTATTGCACTTGGTGGAGAAGCTATTATTGATACAGCTAAAGGGATTAATTTAATGGTATCTGAGCAGATTGAAGATTTAAAGAAATTAACTGGAGTAGAAACTGCTCATGCAGATATGCAGCCTTTTATTGTGATCCCAACCACAAGTGGTACAGGATCAGAAGCTGCTTTAACTGCAGTAATTAGTGATCAACAAAGTAAAAATGATTTAGAGTTTGTTTCTAGTAGATTGATACCAGATCTTGCTGTTATAGATCCAAAGATGACATTTGCTCTACCACCAAGGCTTACAGCTTCGACAGGAGTAGATGCCCTGGTACATGCAGTTGAGGCTTATACTGGGCTGCAGACTAATCCTTTAAGTGATGCTTATGCTTTTGCTGCTTTAAAATTAATAGGAAATAATTTACGAGAATTAGTTAATGAGGTTAACAATAAAGAGCACAGAGTTGCTATGAATAATGCTGCTGTGATGGCAGGAATAGCATTTTCGAATTCTCATGCAGGTATTATTCATGCAATTGGTGATGCTTGTGAAAAAATAGCTGGAGTTTCACATGGAGATGCACTATCTGTACTTTTACCACATGGAATGTTTTATAATCTTAAGTTTGATTATTGTAGAAATTCATACCAGGATATTCTATTAGCTTTAGACGGAAGAAATAAATTTATAGAGACTGAGCCAGAAGATAGAGCGCTAATTGCTGTTAATGCTGTAGTCAGCATTTTAACTGAACTTCGTTCTTTAACTGGGATTCCTGTTACTCTTGAAGAAATAGGTGTTAAAAGAGAGCAATTTGATGATATTGTAGATAAAGCGATGCATAATAGTGCTATCTTGAATTCAGCGGGTCAGGTTAATAGAATAGATATCAAAAGTATTTTAGAAGCATCTTTTTAAATTAATGGACATTTGCCAGATTTGACAAATGCCCCTTTTTATAGATTTTGTTCGATTAATTAATTGGGGGGTGTCAGTAGTGGAAGAAGTCATTAATTTTTATGGATTAGGGCCATTTTATTTTGGATATAATAATAAAACAGTTAGTGGAAGTGATTGGGTTTCGAAAAGAGCTTTATTTATTTTTATGTATCTTTTATTAGAGAAAAAAAGAACTGTAAGTGTAGAAGAATTAATTGATATTTTTTGGGAAGGTTCAGACTTAGAGGATGGGAAAAATAAATTATATAACACTATTTATCTCTTAAGAAGATCTTTGGCAAAAGACGGAATTCCAAAAGATATTATTGAATCAGTAAGTGGTGGTTATTCAATCAATAATGCTTATCAAATTTGGACTGACTGGGATTATTTTGAAAAAAAGACCGACCAGATGATTCATCAAAAAGATTTAGAAGTAGAGGAGCTTGAAAAACTTTTTCAGTTATACAGAGGAGATTTTTTTCCTGCTCTGCGTTATGAAGGTTGGACTGAAATTCAAAGAGAAAAATTAAGAGAGAATTATTTAAATTTAATTGAAGTACTCAGCAATAAGTTATATGAGGCCCAGAAATATAGGGATACTGTTAATTATCTTCATTGTGGGATAGAATATGATCCTTATCGAGAAAACTTTTATTTACTTTATATTAAAGCGCTTGTTAAGTTAGGAAGAATAGCAGAGGCTATTAATAGTTATAAAAAATGTGAACAGATTTTAAAAGAAGAACTTGATGTATTGCCAGGTCAAGAATTGAAAAATGAATATCATAAAATTAAACTGAGCCGAGAATTATCTGAAAAAATTGAAGAAGACTTGATTTTTGAAAGCAATGAAAATTCTGGTGCGATAATTTGTAATGTTGATGTTTTTAAAAAAATATATGATGTAGAGCTGCGTCATGTTAGAAGGCAAAAAGGTAAATTTGTTTTGATCAAAATTGATTTTAATAACGTTGGTCTACCGATTTCTTTTCCTGAGGCAGCTGTTAAGATAAGTTTTATGCTTCGATCCTGTGATGTGATTTGTGTTAATAATTATAAAATATATTTATTGCTGCAGGATATGAATATGATGAATAGTGGAATAATTATGAGTAGATTTAATGCTTTTTGTGAAGAGTTAGAATTGACTAAAAAACCTTCTATAGACATAAAAGAGATCAGTTAATTTCAAAAAACCATATATTAGTTAATTAATTTCAAACCACCTTTTGGTGGTTTTTTTCTTTTGGATAAGTATTTTTATTAACAAATGATAAAAACAAACAATTCGAGTTTTTTTCGAGAATAAAATAAGAATATTTTTAGATTAAATTGTTATTATTAACTTATCAAAGAGGAGGTGGGAAAGATATGAAATTTAAAGTTCTTATTATTATTTTATCTATAATTTTCCTGTCTCAGATTAATGTTGAAGCTACAGGAATATATCTAGGCAGTTATGCTCCAGATAAGGATCAAAGTATAAATGTTTCAGTACCTATCCAAAATATTGAAGCTGAAATAATAAAAGTTTATGCTCAGAATAATTATTTTACTTCTGCATCTAAAAAGATCAATTCTGCAAACTTAAAAATAATGGGTAGAAATAATTTATTTCCCATAAGTAGTAGAAGCTTTGAAGCAGAAAAAAATAATTTATTTTTCAATAGAGCAATAAATTTTCAATTTGATTTAAAAAATGAATATGAACCAGGATTATATGAAAATATTCTTTATATCGATAATGGAAATGAAATTGATGAATATAAGCTAGTTTTCGAAATTCAACCATGGAAAAAAATGGTTAAAGCTGATCAAAGTAATGCTGTTATTAATAACTTAAATAATAGAACTCATGAATTATATAGTTCTGGACAGCAAAAATTGATAATAATTTCTAATACAGATTGGAAACTTAAAGTGGTTTTAAACAATGACTATCAAGATGGAATTTCAATTAAAGTGGCTGCTGATTCTGAAAGCAGAAAAGCGGCTAATTTTGATAGAGATTTTAAAAGTCTTAATAGTAAAGATGTTGTTATCGCAAGTGGAAGCAGCACAACATTTCTAGATTCTGGGCAGGTAGAAATATTTTATCAATTTAAAATTGATGACTTCAAAAAGATTCAGGCTGGAGAAAAAAATTATCAATTTAATTTTATTCTCGAATAATTGTTTTCAAAACTGGCAAATGACATCAGCTCTGCCTGATGTTTTTATATAAATGTTTTAGTGGGAATAAATTTCACATAATAAAAAGGAGGAGTTTTAAATGAGGATTAAGGTTTTAGCTTTAACTATGGTTTTGATGATGGTATTTGCAGGTGCAGCAATGGCTCAGTATACTGGTGTGTTTACAAATCCGTTAGAGTTTGATGACACTGCTTATTTTGCTGAAGGTGGAGATTATGAAAACTATGATCTGCATAAAGATGATGATGGTACTGTTTTCTTTAATGATGTAGATTCTGAAAACCCTGGTGACTATACTCATTTAGAAGGCTTGAATAGAGATGCAACTTATGATACAAATGGAAGAAATCAAGATGTATCAGTTAGAATAGACACCCGAGCTTATATTCCTTGTTTCCTAGAGTTAAAATTACAGGGTAATCAGGGTACAACTTCTGCAATTAGTTATGGTCCAAATGCTGATGCAGCAACAAATGCTACTGGTTATATAATTGCATTTGACAATGAAATTGGTGGCTTCCTTGATGAAAACTGGGTATCATTAGGTCATGGCGGTAACGCTCAAATTAATCCTGCCGATTCTGGAGTATATATTGGTGCTTGTGATATCTTCTCTGTCGAAGTTGTTTCTAATGATAACTACAGATATTCTGTAGAAGCTCAAGCTTTAGAAGCACAAGATAATACTGGTGCAGTATTACCAATGCATATGAGAACAAGTTTAGACGCAGGAGCAACTTGGGAAAGTGGTTTTGATGCATTTACCACAGATACACTTGTTAAAGTTGACAAGTATGATGGAGATCCAGGCGAAAAATTAACAGCACTTCATAACTTCCGAGTTCCATTCACAATGAGTACAAACCATGGTT
>JBNJFG010000003.1:0-72076 GCA_051746665.1 Bacillota bacterium | reverse complement strand
ATGAACCTCCTTATATATAAAAAAATTATAGCTTAATTTTTAATTTTACTCTATATATTTTATTCTTGATAAATTAAAACAATCCTTTAAATTAAGTTTGAATAAAAAAATCCCTAACTACTGTTAAGTACTGATTTAATCAGCCTCACAATAATTAGAGATATTTAAAGTTGGTGATTTAAATTTTTTCTAAAATCACTATACCATCCCTCAACGACACCCCCATGTCGCGTACACCTGTTTTTTTAATAATTTCCCACCATTTTTTCTATTTCCAGCTTCATTTCTTTTCGTAATTCAGCTGGTTTGAGAACCTCTGCTTCGGAACCATAACCCAGCACCCACTTTTTAATTTCTTCTTTACTGCCAGTTTTAACTTTAAAAATAATCTCATTTTCAGCTATCTCTTCAATTTCCTGCTGATCACTCCAGTGATATTCGGGAACAAAACGAGCTGCTCTACCGCTAAATTTAACTTCCACTTCCATTTCAGCTTTACCCTGCTCAACACCCCAGGCATTGTCAAGCTCATCAGCCAGTGAAAAATCATCAGGAAGCACAAAATTTTCTGCTGTAATTTTTACATCTTTGATTCGATCAATACGAAAAATTCTTTTTTCTCCTCTTAAATGACAAAAAGCATAAAGATAAGGAGCACCATTATTAAAAAATAAATTATAAGGATCTAATTTTCTTTCTGTTATCTGATCACTGCTCATTGAATAATAATTTATTAAAATTTTGTTTTCATTATTAATTGCTTCTTTAAGCAGATTAAATTTCTGCTGATGTTCTTCTAAATCAACAAAGGGTTCAGATATTATTTCATAATTTTTGATATAGCTGCCCATACTGTTTTTTAAAAACTCTGGTAAAGAGTTATACACTTTAGCAAGACCTGATTCTAATTCTTTTTTCATCGGGAAACTGCGATTTTGATATTCTTTAGCTGCCAGCAAAACAGCTTCTGTTTCTTTTTGATCTAAATTTGGTGCTTTGAATCTAAAATTGTCCAAAATTTTGTATTCTTTTAAGTGATTATCATAATATATCGGCACCCCAAGTTCTTCCATAATTTTTTTATCACGGTGAAAGGTTCTCTCTGAAATATCAAAATAATTAGCAAAATCTTTTGCTTCCCAGTGTTTATAAGGCTCATTTAGAAGCATAATAGTTTTTATTATTCTAAAAATACGGTTATTCTCTGCCATTTTATCCCCTCTTTTCAAAATATTTTGTCAAATTATGTCGTAAATATTAGCATTAAATACTAATTTTTCCTTTATATATAAAGTTCTTGATAAGACATAACAATCCTTTAAATTAAGCTGAAAATAAAAAAATCCCTACTCACTGTTAAATACTAAATTAATCAGCATCACAATAAGTAGCGATTTATTATAAATATATAATTAATACTATTAATACTGCTCTAAAAACTCCAGCGCAAAATTAAAGTATAGTTCTGTACCTTGTTTTAAACTTTCCTCATTAATATTAAATCTTGAGTTATGATGAGGATAATTTTTAGATTCATCTGCAAAAGCTGCTCCTACAAATGCTATTACCCCAGGCACTTCTCTTAAATAATAGGCCATATCTTCACTACCTGGTGTTTTTTCCATTTCAATTAAGATATCTTCAGCTGCTATTTTTCTGGCAGCAGCCTGAGCTATTTCAGTACATCTTTGATCATTAATGGTAGGAGGAGTTCCTTTTCTAATTTCAACTTCGGCTTCTCCTCTGTAGGATTTAGCTATTTTATCAGCATATCTTTTAATAGCTTCACTGGCCTCATTTCTTGTCTTTTGGTTGAAACATCTTAAAGTTCCTACGATCTCTGCTTTATCTGGGATTACATTAAATCTGCTTCCTGATTTCACCTTGCCCAGTGTAAAAACAACGGGATCTAAGGAGTCAGTCTCTCGACTTAAAATTGCCTGTGATTCTAATATAAATGAAGATGCCATTACTATTGGATCTACAGCCTGATGTGGCATTGAGCCATGGCCTCCCTTACCTTTAAAATCTACAATCACATAATCTCCTGATGCCATTCTTGGACCTTCCTCTACATTAATTTTTCCGGTTGGTAGATTAGCCCAGAGATGGATTCCCATAATTCCATCTACATCTTCTAAAACTCCTTCTTCCACCATTTTAGCAGCTCCCTGAACCACTTCTTCAGCTGGCTGAAAGATGAGTTTAACTCTACCTTTTATTTGATCTTTGATTTCTGTGAAGGCTTTAGCTGCACCCAACAACATGGCTGTATGTCCATCATGACCACAGGCATGCATTATACCTTCTTTTGTTGATTTAAATTCTAAATCTGTTTTCTCTTCAACTGCCAGAGCATCCATATCAGCTCTTAAAGCAACAGTTTTACCTTTTTTGCTGCCTTCAATAACTGCAGCTACCCCGGTCTCTGCATATTCCTGATAAGTTATTCCCATTTTTTCTAATTCTTCTTTTATCCTTTTAGAAGTTCTTTTTTCATTCCAGCTTGTTTCAGGATACATATGAAACTCTCTTCTTAAATTAAGAACATAATCTTCTTGTTTTTTCAATATATCTTTAAAATCCATGCTTATTCTACCTCCCCTTCATTTAAAAAATCCAGAGCAAACTGGGCATATAATCCAGAAGCAGTTTTTAATGAATCTTCATCTATATTAAATTCTGGATGATGATGGGGAGAGTCAGCACCTTTAGCTTCGTTTCTGGAGCCCACAAAGGCAAATGCTGCTGGCACTTCTGCTGCAAAGAAAGAGAAATCTTCTCCGCCTGTTGTTTTATCTAGTTTTACTAGTGAGTCCTTACCAGAAACTTCAGCTGCTGCTTTTTGAGCAATTACTGAAATATCCTGATCATTAATACAGGGTAAGGTCATTTTAATGTATTCTAATTCTGCTTCCGCTCGATAAGCCGCAGCTGTTTCTTCTGCCACTCTTTTTATAATTCCTTCAAATTCCTGGTTAATCTCTCTGCTAAAACATCTAGTAGTCCCCTCTAAATGTGCTGTATCAGGTAAAACATTTCCTTCTGAACCTGAGTTGAAAATATCGACACTTAAAACAGAAGGCTCCATTGGATTAAATTCTCGACTAACAATAGTCTGGAGATTCATCACAATTGCCGCTCCAGCCATTATAGGATCTATTCCCTGTTGAGGCATTGAACCATGGCCACCTTCCCCCTTAACCTTGATAATAAACTGATTTACTGCAGCCATCCGGGGGCCAGCCTCCACAGAAATCTTACCACTTTCTAAATCATTCCAGATATGTATACCAAAAATAGCATCCACATTCTCAACTACACCTTCTTCAACCATAGTCTTTGCTCCCACAGCTATTTCTTCACCTGGTTGAAAAATTAATTTAACAGTGCCTGCAAATTCATCCTTTAGATCATTTAATATTTTCGCAGCTGTCAGCAGACTTGCTGAATGTCCATCATGACCACATCCGTGCATTAAACCTTCATTTTGTGATTTATATTCTATCTCATTTTTTTCTTCAAGCTCCAGAGCATCCATATCAGCTCTTAAAGCAACAGTTTTATTGTTTTCTGTTTTTTTGTTCCCTTTTATTTCACATACAACTCCAGTACCTGCAGCGTTTTTTGCTTTTAAACCCAATTTCTCCAGTTCTTCTATAATTCTACGAGAGGTTCTTTCTTCTTTCATACTTGGCTCTGGATGCATATGAAATTCTCTTCTCATAGAAACCGCATACTCAAAATATTCTTCTGCTAATTCTTTAACCTTATTCATTCAGCTTCACCAACCTTTAAGACTGTATGGTAAATAAGTTCTATTCCTTTTTGTAAATCTCCATAATCTGTCCACTCTTCTGGAGTGTGACTTCTTCCATCTTTACTGGGCACAAATATTAAACCCACATCTGTGATAGCTGCCATAATCATCGCATCATGACCAGCACCACTAATCATTTCTTTAGAGTTTAAACCAATCCTTTTAGATTCTTCTTTAAAAATATTAAAAATCTCCTGTGATAATTCAACAGGCTCAACCATTAACATATTTTGCACAGAATAATCAACAGCATATTCTGCTTTTATAACTGCCAGAGCCTGATCTATCTTATCTCTAACTTCTTCAATACAGTTTAATTTTTTAGATCTGATATCAACAGAAAATTCGACTTCTGCTGGCACAATATTAGCCGCTCCTGGCTTGACATCAAGAGTTCCAACTGTAGCTACAGTTCCATTTCCAGCTGTAAGGGCAAAGTTTTTAATTTCAGAAATTACCTCAGCTGCTGAAGAAAGTGCATCCTTGCGCATCTCCATTGGAGTTGTTCCTGCATGATCAGCTCTACCTTCAACCTTAACTCGAATTTGATTAATACCAACTATAAAATCAACTATCCCAACATCTTTTTCTTCATTTTCTAAAACTGGACCCTGTTCTATATGAAGCTCTATAAAAGCTTTAAGTTCTTTTGGATCTCTTTTGGCCTCTTCTATCTTTTTGGGATCAAAACCAAAGTCTACAAAAGCCTCTGCCATAGAAATCCCATCAGCATCTTTAAAATCCAATAGTTCCTGATAATCTACCTGTCCGGTCATAGCGCGACTGCCAAATACTCCACCACCAAAGCGACCACCTTCTTCTTCAATCATTGCTACAAATTCTATAGGATATTTTGTTTTTACATCATTTTCTTCCATCACTCTCAAAATTTCAAGAGCCATTATTACTCCTGCTGGTCCATCAAAATGACCACCATTTTTAACAGAATCAAAGTGAGACCCAATCATGACTACAGGTGCATCTTCAGCTGTACCTTCTCTTCTGGCAACTAAACTTCCTGCTGCATCTTCATAAATTTCAACATCTAATTTCTGCAGTTCTTTTTTTAAATAATTTCTGGCTCCACGATCTTCTTCAGTCAGAGAAAATCGGGTTAATCCATTTTCAGGTGTTGCGTTGAATTCTCTTAAATTTTCTATATCATTTTTAATTCTCTCTACTTTTGTCAGCATTTATCTACTATCTCCTCTCTTACTTAGCAAATATATTAATTATCTTTAAAATAATCTTAAATTTTACAGTAATTTAACAAAGAAACCAGCAATAATAACTGAGGCAATAGTTACAGTTGTAAATCCACCAACAAGCATTTTAGGCAGCATTTCATCTACAGCATATTGATATTCCTCATCATTTTTAGTACTTGCTCTAGCTGATTCTATAGTTAAAATATAATTTGGTGGAAAACCGTAAAGCGCTGTCATCGCAATCGAAATAGACATTTCTTTAGTATAACCAAACATTTTTCCAATAAGCATTGACATTATAGACATACCTGTGAGACCGAGTACTATAATACCAAATAAAGGAACTGCTATCTCTGTTAACATTTCTGGTGTTGCATCAGAAAGTCCGGCAAAAATAAAGGCCATTAAAACAGTAATTAAAAAACCAAATGAACCTGATTTAACTAGTGCTTTTTCTTCTAAAAATCCAGTTTCTCTACCGATAACTCCAAATAACATACAGACCACAAATTGATTAAGATGCAGAATTGGAGCTGCTGCTACTGCTAAGGCGGCAACTATACCAAGTTTAAATAAAATTACATATGTAGTTTGATATTTTTCAGGAAGAGGAGGAATTATTCTAAATCTACTTTCATTCTCTTCTGATTCTTTTGGATTATTAGCTTCCATTTTTACTTCGCCACCTCTTACTTTATCTGCTAAACGGTTAGCCTCTTTTTTAAGTAAGAAAGATGTTATTGGATAACCAAAAAATCCTTGAATTACATACATTGCTGTTGCCAGCACAGCTATTGAAGTTAATCCTCTTTCGGCTGCTGCTGTTGACATTAAAATAGATGCTACTACTCCTCCAGTTAAAGGTGGAGTTGCTGCGACAACGTTTTCCCAACCAAAAAATAAATTACCTAAACTTAAAGTCATAGCAATTATACCTACTACACCACCAAGTGCAATAACAACTGTTTTCCATTGTGATAAAAGTTCTTTTAAGCTCATTAAAGTTCCCATATGAGTTAAAAGCAAGTACATTGATAAATAAACGATTGGTGTAGCAAATGAACTTTGAGTCACTACATCACCCGGAAGAATAGTCCAAAAACCAATAATAAATAAAACTGCTGAAACAAAAACTGAAGGTATCATAGCCTTAGTTTTCATCGACACCAATTCACCAACTGCCAAAATTAACAAAACAATACTAAAAGCCTGCGTTACATTTAAATCCATTTTTAACTCCTCCTAGACTACTAAATTCTGATTTGATTATGATTATAACAAAATTTTTCTATACTAGCAATTATTTTGAAATAAATAAAACTGCTGATATTTAAGTCAGCAGCTTTAGATGAATTAGTATGAAAGTAAAAAGACAGCTCCTAAGAACTGTCTTAAAAAATTATTCAGCTTCAAGTCTGACATATAAATCAATAAATTCTTTTGCCATATCCTTAAGTAAAATAGCTGTCATTAAATGATCTTGAGCATGTGTTAACATTAAACTTGCGTCAATTTTATCTCCGCTGGCTTCTTGTTTTATTAATTCTGTTTGTTTAAGATGAGCCTTAATCAACTTTTCCTCTGCTTCTGCAAAAATTTCTTCTGCCTGCTCAAATTCATTATTTTTAGAATATTTTACTGCCTGCAAAAAATCTCTTTTCACTTCTCCACTTAGAGAAATAATTTCTATCAAAGCATCTTGTAATTCCATCAATATCCTCCCCAATAAACTATTATCCGAGCGCTATAAACACCATAATATAATGTAATATTCCTCCTGCAAGAATAAAGAAATGAAAAATCTCATGAAAACCAAAATTAGGTGTAATTCTTGGTTTTTTAACTATATAAAATACTGCTCCAGCAGTAAAAGATAGACCTCCTGCAAACATCAAGATTAAATTAGAAGTTGGCATTGACATAAATAATTGATGAAAGGCAAAAATACCAACCCAGCCCATTAAAAGATAAATAAAAGTATATAAAATTCTGGGGGTTTTAAAATACATGAATTTTAGGAAGAAACCTCCTAAAACAAGTCCCCACTGGACTGCAATAATAGTCCACTTAAGCCAGCCTTCTAAATAAAGATAAGCTACCGGTGTATATGAACCTGCAATCATTACAAAAATTGCAAAATGATCTAACTTGCGCCAGATAGAATTTTCATTATCTTCTTTTTTAAAAGCATGGTATAAGGAGCTGGCCAGAAACAAAAAAGCCACTGAAATACCATAAACTACAGCAATAAAAATCTTATCTGGACTTTCCAAAGCCCTAAATATCAATAACACTAAACCAATTAATGCCAGTATAAAACCAACAAAATGAGAATAAAATGAAACCTGTTCTTCTTTTCTCATTTTAAAACCTCCATTCTCTCTACTTTTACTCTCTTTCGGATTTCCATGATTATTACATTAAAAACTATAGTATTCAGCTAAGCTTTTTACAATTTTTAAAAAATAATAATGTAGACTGTTTAATTTAATATTCAAATTCATCTTAATAACATTATAACATTTATAACTAAAAAAATCATTAAAAATAAAAAAACTGTCAGTCCCGGTAAAAGAACTGACAGCTGCATAATATACATTTTTTATCTAAAAATTACTCAGCTAGTTCTAAAGCAATCTCCATCATATCGGTGAATGTTTTTTCTCTTTCTTCAGATGTTGTTTCTTTTCCAGTTACTAATGAATCACTCACTGTTAGAATACTTAAAGCATCCACACCATATTTGGCCGCTAATGTTAATAATTCTGCAGATTCCATTTCTACTGCTAAAACGCCATATTCTCGCCATTTTTTCCAGGCTTCACGATTATCATTATAAAATGCATCAGAGCTTAAAATTGTACCAACCTTAACCTCAGTTCCCTGTTTCTGGGCCACCTGATAAGCCTTTGAGAGAAGCTTAAAGCTGGAAGCAGGCGCAAAATCTTTGCCATCAAAACGCATTTTATTTAAATTAGAATTGCTGCAGGCTGCTTTTACTAAAATTACATCTCTAACTTTAGCTTCTTCATTAAAAGATCCACAGGAGCCTACTCTAATCAAATTTTTAACTCCATAATCTCTAATTAATTCATTAACATAAATTGAAAGAGAGGGCATACCCATTCCGGTTCCCTGAGTTGAAATTCTCTTTCCCTTATATGTTCCAGTAAATCCATACATTCCTCTAACATCATTATATTGAGTTACATCTTCTAAATAATTTTCTGCTATAAATTTTGCTCTTAATGGATCCCCTGGCAGCAGAATTGTTTCGGCAATTTCTCCTTTTTTAGCACCAATATGTGTACTCATAAATATACCTCCTATTTATTTTCTGTTCTATTTCTTATTATAATATATCTAGGCTTAAATAACAAAAATTAGACTTAAATAACAAAAACCACCCGGTAGGGGTGGTTTAATTATCATCATTTATTAGTTGATTAGTAGTTTCCTAAGTTTTTAAATGCATTAAGCTTTTCTTGATTCTTTGAAGATTCAAGTCTAGCCTCTTTCATGAATTTGAACATGTTGTTAAACATATGCAATCATCCTTTCTTATAAAGTTATTTTAGTTATAATTATGATTGTCTTATTTTTATAAATCAGTTATTGTCTTTTAAATGAAACAATTTTAGTAATGATTCAGGTTTGCAAAAGAATCGTGCTTAATCTGTTTTTCTTTAACAGACTGAACATTACTTTCGATTCTTCTTCCTTCAGTATTAGCTGTTTTAATGAATGTTAATAAAGAATTCAACATTATTAAATCACCCTTTCTTATAAACTTATTGTTGTTAAATTAATTATAAGTGATTTACTTATATTTTCTTTCTACTACCCCTATTATATACCTTTTAAATCTCTTGTCAAGCTATTTCGCAATGTTCTAATATACAGACATTTTTAATTAATTCCTTAACTAAAAAAATACTTTACCAGAGGTGATGCACACTATCTCTGATATATTCATCATAGATTTCATCTACTCTCTCCATTACTTCAGCTGAGAGATCATCCGCTGCAGAAGCAGCTGCATTGTCTTTTACCTGCCATGGTTTTTTACCGCCAGGAATTACACAGCTAACTGCATCATGCATTAAAATCCACTTAAGTGCAAATTGGGCCATAGTTAAGCCTTCTGGTTTAATTTCTTCTAATTCTTCAACAGCTTTTAAGCCCAGTTCAAAATCTACACCGGAAAAAGTTTCTCCTTTATCAAAAGCTTCACCATTACGATTAAAGTTTCGGTGGTCATTTTCGGCAAAAGTAGAGTCTTTAGAAAATTTACCTGTTAAGAGTCCACTTGCCAGAGGCACTCTACAGATAATTCCTACTCCTTTTTCTTTGGCTTTGGCAAAAAATTCATCAGCTGGCTTGTGTCTAAACATATTGAAAATAATCTGCACAGTAGCTACATTTTCATATTCTAAGGCCTTCATCGCCTCTTCTACTTTTTCAACACTGACACCATAGTTTTTAATTTTACCAGCTTCAACCATTTCTTCTAGAGCTTCAAAGACTTCTTCCTGATCATAAACTTCAGTTGGAGGACAGTGCAGCTGCAGTAAATCAATTTGATCTACATCCAGGTTTTTAAGACTGCGGTCCACAAATTTATTTAAATTTTCCTTATTATAGCCTGCAGCTGTATGAGGATCAAGTCTTCTACCAGCTTTGGTAGCTATGTGTATCTTCTTATCTGTTTCATGTCTCAATTTAGCCATCAAGCGCTCACTACGGCCATCTCCATAAACATCAGCAGTATCAAAAAAGTTAATCCCCTGATCTACTGCCTCTTCTAAAGCTGCCATTGACTGCTCATCTTCGACATCTCCCCAGGTGCCGCCAATTGCCCAGCCACCAAATGATACTTCTGAAACTTCAAAACCAGTTTTACCTAATTTTCTATATTTCATTAATAATACCTCCCTGAAATTTATTCGTTACGTCAAATAAAAATCCATTTTTATTATAAATTCGTTAACCAATTAAATTATAACATTTTTGGCCTTATATTTAAAGATTGTGATATATATAATCAATAAAGCTTAAAGAGGTTAAAGTACTTTATAGAACTGGTATAGGGGAACCAGCTATTTATCACTTAACCAACTTTAAGCTTCAATTGAAATAAAAATATATTTGTTTTAACTAATACTAATTTTTACTTAGTTCTACTATTTTTTGCTGCTGTTTCTCAGTTAATTCTTTTTCTGGAGAATTTTCTAAAGAAGTATCTCTATTTTCAATAATTAAGACCATTGCATCCTCACTTAGAGTATGACTATGCCAAACAGAGCGCTTGACATTATACATTTTAAAAGGCTCCATCTTTTGAACATAAATATTCTCTATTTTTTGATCACCTTCAGCTAAAAACAACTGACAGTGACCGCTTAGTAAGACAAAGACTTCATCAGTTTGATTGTGTTTTTGCATTTTTTTAATATTTTCCGGCAGTAGTTCAGCACAGTAATTTAAAACTGCAACCCGCCAGTCTCCGTAATCAATAACCGGTTTATAACCCGCTTCTTTATATTCTTTAATTTCTATTAAATCAGATTTCATTGTACTTCAACCCCATCCTTTTAACAGACTCTAATTTATTTAAGCTTAATTTCTAATTTTATTTTTTCAGATTCAGCTTTTTCTGTTAAAATACTTCTAGCGATTACTGCTGACTTGCCTCTGCTTTTAAAATCAACTTTTTGATTATCTAATAATACTTCTTTAACCTCATAATCATTATAATTTAAATGATCAGGATTAGAATAGCTGATTTCTAAATCTCTATCAGCAAAAACAGTGGTGATTTCAGCTTTATCATTTTTATCAAAATCTTCCGGCATTAGTTTAGGCTCTAAAACAAGATCACCTAAATCACCTCTAACTCCATAAACCTGGGTTACCATTGTCAATAAAAGCCAGCTGGCTGAGCCGGTTAAATAATGATAAAGACCTTCGCCGCGGTTATTAATATATTCAGGAATACCAGGATAAATTTTGCTTTCTTGATAATTAATAGACTGCTTATAAATAGAAGAAATAACTTCATTTCCCGCTTCTGCATAGCCTCTTTTATAAAGAGCATTGCTGTACATTACAGCCATATGACTGAACATGGCACCATTTTCTTTATGACCATAGGCAAAACCATAGGCTCTACCCATATTCATCAGTACCTCATTAAAGTTTGTATTTAAGCGGTAACCTCCAACCTGATCATCTTTTAAATAGTGATCAGCTGTTTTAATTATTTCTTCAACCTGAGCCTCAGATGCCACATTGCCCATTATCGGAAATACCTGTCCGGTTAAAGTCATTCTAACTCCTAAGGAATGATCACCTTCCAATCTTTGACCATCATTATCATAGTAGCCGTTAAACCACTTAAAACCCTCTTTGTTTTCGATCCATTCATTTTTTCTTAAATGTTGGATTATCCATTCTGCTTTTTTCTTTAAATCTTTAATTAATGCATCAAGCTCAACTTCTGCTTTTTTACCGGAAACTTTAGTCTGATAGGAAGCAAAATATTTAGCTAATAACTCATGTTTTGCTGTGACTGAATCATAATTAACAGACTCTGTTAAGGAGTCTAAGAGTATTTTTAGTTCCTGAGCAAGCTCTACACTTTCTATATTTTTTTTAGATTTAAGTCCTTCTAAAAGCTCTGCCATTTCTAATAAATTACTGGCATAAAGAGCTGTAAAGGTAACACTTTCTCCGTTTTCTTCGGCCATATCAAGACCATCATTCCAGTCAGCACCTTCTAATCTGAGATTATTATTATCTCCAACATTAAAAAATAAAGTTAGATGCTGTACAAGCAGATGTTCTAAAATACTGCCCTGATAAATATTATCTTCCTGATCCAGCAGTTTATTACCAGCATCAGGGTCCCAATTCTCATCTATTTGATTACCAAAAGCAGTATGTGCATCTTTAAAATAGCTCTGTTCTTTCAGTAAAAAATCAAGATCTCCACTCTGATCAAGATAAAGTTTAGTTGTTAAAAAGGGCCAGGCTCCATGGTCCATCCAAACTCGACTTATATTATTACGATCAGCAATGAATTCTCCCGGCTTGGAACCAATAATTGTAGCATTAGTTCCATCAATTCTGACTCCAGCAAAATTATTTAACAGAGTTTCTCTAACACCTTCAGGCTCCATAATTAATAAAGCCAGACAGTCCTGCCATAAATCACGCCAGCCTCTGCCTCCTCGACCATAATCATGATGGGGGAGAAAAGAACAACCATAGATTCTTCTTAAAATAGGCTGCAGATTGACCCAGCGCATCCACTGATCGAATTTATTATCTGCGGAATTAAACTGCAGTTTATCCAGCTTCTTTTTCCAGAATTCTTTATTTTCCTGGAGATAGTTTTCAAATTTTTCTCTGCTGCAGTATTTTTGAGCTGCATCAGCTATTAAATCATCATTTTCTTCTTCAATTACAACTGCCATTACATATGTCTTTTCTGTTCCAGGTTCTAAAGTAATGTCTTCAAAGCGAAGTGCACCTATTGACTCATAACCATCAATTTCTGCTCCAGCCTGAAGATAATTATCCAGTTTTTTAGCAGCTGCTTCCGGCCAGTCTAAAAATCCTCCGCGACCAATAAAATCTTCTAAGACAGGATAAAAGCCTATTGGTTTTTTACCATCCTGATCAGCACCAACCACTGCATAAGCCGCTTTGTTCTGCTTATGGCCTCTCTCATCAAAAGAAAGGCTTGGAGAAACTGTTACCCCATTTTCAATAGTTTTAGTTCGATGCAGCAGTGATGTAACATGTCGATGATCTCTTAAATTATCAGCAGATCTACCATAAATCGGAATTGCGGCTGTCGGTGTTATTTTTCTTGCCTGCTCTCCATTATTAGTAATTTTAACCTGCATTAATTCTACTTTGTCATTATTTGATGGTACAAAATTAGTTATTTCAGATTTAAGTTTATATTTTTTATTAATTCTAATAGTTTTATGCCACAAAAATCCTGCTTCTACAGTTGTACTTTCAGCCTCAGCTTCATCATATTTTTGAGAGATTTGCTTAGCAGAATTACCTGCAGCTGACCAGAGATCCTGATCATCAATTAAAAGCCAAAAATTTCTTGCTGAACGATTATTATGAAGGTTATCCACTGAAACTGGCTCCATTGCAAATGTATTTTGTCCTGTTTTAATATCACCATTTAAAAGTGGGCTAATGGCAGACATCATTCCTGCTTCATTTGTCAGTGGGAAATATAAACGATTATTGCTGTCTGCTTTTTCAAGTCTAAATTCTCCATTTTCTCCAGTAAATTTCCAGTTCGTTTTTTCTTCAGCCAAAACTTTCACCATCCAATCTATGCTTTAATATAATTATTTTCTATAACTTGACTGTACATTTTTGCACTATCTTTTAAAATTCTATTCTGACCATTATCATAATCTATATAAATAATTCCAAAACGTTTACTATATCCATAAGCCCACTCAAAATTATCCATTAAGGACCAGACATAATATCCAGCTAAATTAACTCCTTTTTCAATTGCCTGGTGAGCAGCCTGAAAGTGTTTTTCTAAATAATCTACTCTTTTTTTGTCATGAACACTGCCGTCCTCAGCAATCTGATCATTATAAGCTGCTCCATTTTCTGTGATAAATATTGGTTTTTTAGTATACTCAGCATCCAGTCTTAACAATAAATCAGTTAAGCCCTGAGGATAAACTTCCCAGTTCATTGCTGTATAATCTGAATTTTTAGTTTTGATAGTTTTAAAATTAAGCAGTTTAGCTTCATCATATTCTACCAGAGCTCTGGAATAATAATTAATCCCTAAAAAATCAATATTGCTGCTAATTATTTCAAGATCTCCAGTTTTAATCTCAAATGGATTATCAAATTTTTGCTGATAAAGAGCCATCAATTTCTCTGGATATTTGCCTTTAAATATAGGATCTAAAAACCAGCGATTATTAAAAGCATCACTATAATCTTTTGCAATTTGATCTTTCTTATTTTCACTATTAGCATAAACTGGAGCTAGATTTAAAGTAATACCGACTTCACCCTCAATCCCGCTTTCTCTAAAGCTTTTAACTGCCATTCCATGAGAAAGCAAAAGATTATGCGCTACCTGCAGTGCTTTTTTTCGATCTTTATAACCAGGAGCATGCTCCCCCCATAAATTAGCAACCATTGAAACTACAAAGGGCTCATTATGAGTTATCCAGCGCGGAACTAAATCTCCAAGTTCTTTATACATCAGCTGTGCATATTGATTAAAATATTTAGCAGTATCTCTATTTTCCCAACCACCTTTATCCTGCAGCTTTTGTGGTAAATCCCAGTGATATAAAGTTGCAGCTGGTTTAATCCCTGCTGTTAGAAGTTCATCGATCAAGCTTTTATAAAAGTCAATTCCTTTTTGGTTAATTTTACCACTCCCAGCCGGCATAATTCTCGGCCAGGCTATAGAAAAACGATAAGTATCTAAGCCAATTTTTTTCATTAATTTTACATCTTCTTGATACCGATGATAGTGATCACAGGCTGCATCACCTGTGTCATTATTTTTGATATTTCCTTTTTGATGGCTAAATCTATCCCAGATAGATTCCCCTTTACCATCTTCATTAGCTGCTCCCTCAATTTGATAGGATGCGGTTGCAGCTCCCCATTCGAAATCTTCGGGAAATATTAATTTTGCCATACAAATACCTCCTCTATTTAACCCAATCTATTATTTTTATAATTTTTATTTATCACTAAATAACACACTGTGATCTTCTTCAATTTCTAAAAAGCCCTTACCTTCATTTTCTTTGTAGAATTTTTGAACATCATTTACTACCTGTTCCGGTAGAAATTCTTCATCTGGATCCCAGCGATCACCGATTTCGGGTACAGCTTCAAATAACATCTGAGTATAAGGATGAGTTGCATTTTCGTAAATCTTTTTGGTGTCTCCTCTTTCAACCAGACGTCCTTTGTACATAATAAGCGATTTGTCACTGATATAATAACCCAAATTAAGATCGTGAGTTATAAAAATAACTGCCATACCATGTTTTTTGCAGGATTCGACCAGTAAGTTTAAAACACCGATTCTAGTTGAAGCATCTAACATACTAATTAATTCATCTGCAATTAAAACATCTACATCCATTAATAATGCTCGAGCAATTAAAAGTCTCTGCAGCTGGCCACCACTTAACTGATGAGGAAATTTACCCAGGGTCCGATCTGGATTTAAATTCACATCGTAAAGAGCATCTCTAATTGCTTTATCTTTATCTTCAAAATCTAAATCAAAAGAATCAAAGATCATATCGAAAACCCGATCTACTCTGTATAAAGGATTAAATGTTGCAAATGGATCCTGAAAAATACCCTGAACTCTTCGATAATATTTTTTGGTTTCCTCTTTATCTGTGATTTCTGAAATATTTTTTCCTTTATATATAATTTCACCTTCAGAAACATTTATTAACTTTAAAATTAATTTACCAACTGTTGTTTTTCCACTTCCACTTTCCCCGATTAGTGAAATTATCTTGCCTTTTTCGATATCAAAAGAAACATCCTTAGCTGCTACAGTGTATTCTGGATTTAGAATACCACTTTTAAAAACCTTAGATAAATTCTTAACTGACATTACAACATCATTATTTTTTGCCACTTAAATCACTCCCTAACTCTTTCCATCTCCAGCAGGATACATAATGATCTTCTGCTACCTGCTCTCTTTTTGGAGTTTCTTCACACTTATCTACAGCATAGGGACAGCGCTGTCTAAAACGACAACCTTCTCCAATATTTAATAAATGCGGTGGTGTTCCATCAATCCCAGCAAGTTTTTTATCTTTATACTGAATACCTACCTTTGGTAAAGAATCAATAAGAGATCTGGTATAAGGATGGCGGGGATTATCAACAATCTCATCTGTTGGTCCAATTTCTGCAAAATTACCAGCATACATGATCATGATTCGATCTGCTATCTGATAAAGAATAGATAAATCGTGAGTTATAAAAATAGCTGATTTAATAATTTCTAAATCCCTTAAATTAGCAAGCATAGTTGCTACAAAACGCTGTGAACTTACATCTAAAGCTGAGGTGATTTCATCTGCAATTAGAAATTCAGGATCTAAAATTGTAGAAATAACCATAATAACTCTCTGCTTCATTCCACCTGATAACTCGATCGAATATCTATTTAAAACAGATGGATCAAGGTTTACCAGATCCAGACGTTCTTTAACCTTATCAAAAAATTTCTTATCTGTTTTTACTCCCTGCTCTCTCGCCAGATCTGCGATGTATGTTTTGATCTTTTTGGTTGGAGAAAAAGCATCAAGTGCATACTGTGGAATCAAAGAAATTGTTCTTAAACGAAGCTTTTTAAATTCTTTTTCATCCATCTCCATAATTTTATGGCCGACCAGGTCAACATCACCTGAAACATATTTTAGGGGTTTTTTTCTGGAAATAAAACTGCTGGCCAGAGTACTTTTACCACAGCCAGATTCTCCTGCCAGACCTAAAATCTCACCGTTTTTTAAGTTAAATGTTACATTATCTACTGCTTTAACCTGTCCTTTTAAAATATCATAATATGCTTTTAAGTTTTTAACTTCTAATATATTTTCGCGCATTGCTTACATCTCCCTCAAACGTGGGTTAAAGGCTGCATCTAATCCTGTATTCACAAAATAAAGTGCGGTAATCAAAACTGCTAAAATCAAACCAGGGATTATTGCCCACCACCACATACCAAGTTGAATTCCATTCCAGTTAACAGCATTCTGCATCACAAGACCTAAAGAAATACCTTTTGTAGGGCCGAGACCTAAAAACTCAAGCTGAACTGTAGCCAGCATTGTCGAGTTAAACTGCTGAATAAAAACCATAAACACATAAGAAAACATGTTGGAAGCAATATCTTCTCTTAAAATCCTGCCAACACTTACAGCGGAAATCCTTGATAAAGATACATATTCTTCATTTTTTAAGGAAAGTGTTTGTGATCTAACAGCTCTTGCAGTCCAGGGCCAGGCTGTTAAGGATACGATAACTGCCATAATTACTACTCCCCGCACCTCCAAAAAAGCTGCAATTACAATCAACAGCGCCAATTGAGGAATAACAACAAAAATATTTGTTAACATCATTAAAAGTTCATCAAAAATTGTACCTCCATAATAACCGGCTACAAAACCAATAACAGAACCAACTAATGTTGCTATTGTTCCAGCTATTGCACCAACTAAAAGGGTGGAGCGCAAACCATAAACAGTTCTGGTAAATACATCTCTTCCATCAATTGTTGTTCCAAAAAAATGATCAGTGGAAGGCGGTAAATATCCCGCTCCAGCATATTCTCCATACTCATAGGGAGACAACATCGGTCCAAAAGCTGCCAGTAAAAAAACAAAGATTACTACTGTCAGTCCAAATATAACTTTTTTATTTGATAAAGCATAATATAAATTTTCATGTTTTGCCCAAAAATCTTTAAACACAGCTTACACCTCCTCAGTAAATGACAGTCTTACTCTTGGATCAATGAACATATAGACTATATCTACAATAAAGTTTGCCACTAAAACCATTGTTACAATTGTTAAGAAAATTCCCTGCATTAAAAAATAATCCTGATTTTGCACTGCATCAAGCAGCATTCTTCCCAGACCAGGATAGTTAAATACTACCTGAACTGTAATTGCTCCACCTACTATTCTTCCTAATCTTAGAGCAAGACCTGTTACCTGAGGTAGAACTCCATTTCTAAATCCGTATTTTCGGATTAATTTCTTGGATGAACCTAAAGTTTCCATATACTTTGAATAATTAGAACTTTTTTCATACATTATCATATTCCGCATACCAATTGCCCAGCCTCCGAGCTGAACTAAAAACATAGTAAAAAATGGTAAAAACCAATGGTGTAAAAAGTTTTTTATAAAACTCCAATTTAAACCAGGCGAGACAGTTGAATTGTAAGCTCCACTGATCGGAAACCAGCCAATCTGAACTCCAAAGAAAAAGGCTACTATTCCAGCCATCCAAAAATAAGGTGAGGAAGCTAAAAAATAGAAAAAAGGCATTGAATAATTATCTACTCTTTTGTCAGTTCCAGAAAATGCTCCTAATTTATTACCAACGATCCAACTTAAAATGATTGCGGGTAATAAAACTGACATATCATATACTATTGCCCGTTTAATAATCTCTAAAACTGGGGTTGGAAATTGAATAATTGAGATCCCAAAATCAAGCGTAAAAACTGATTTCCAAAAATTTGCATACTGCTGCCATAAAGGTTGATCAAGGTTGAATAATAAAGTTAATTGTTCTTCTAAAATTTCACGTCCGCCCTCCATACCTGAAAAACGTGATAAAAGTGACTGGATTGGATCACCAGGCATCATTCTAGGTATGAAAAAGTTAATTGTTACTGCCAGAATAAAAGTTATTATATAAATAACTATTTTTTTTCTTAAATATTTACCCATTTTTAATGCTCCTTTCTAAATTACAGGCCCGATAAAAATATCGAGCCTGTATATTTTTAATCATTTATCTGCTTCCTTTTACTCAACTGGCTCAATCCCAATTAAAGTATCGATCATACCTAATTGATAGAAATTACCCCAGCTAACTGGAATACCATATGGATCCTCTTCACTAGGCCAGTTTGTCCAGTATTGAGTTGTTTGCTGTCCCCAAAGTCCATTGTGCCAGAGAGGTACACTTGGCATTTCTTTTAATAATATTTCTTGTATTTCAGAAGCTAATTCCTGTTTAACTGCTTCATCACGTGTCATGTTAAACTGATCAATTTTTTGGAATAACTCAGAATTATCATAAGCTCCCCAGTTACCACTATTAATCTGTTCTCCATCAATATTGCTGTTTGCTACTCCATTCCAGTAATCAAATGGTGTTGAAGATAATGTTGTCTGGAAAACACCAATCATCATATCAAAATTTCTAGTAAAGCGTCTATTATCGAATAGAGAACCATCTGGGAAATCAGGGTTGATATTTAATCCGATTTCTTCTGCATCAGATGCAATAGATCTGATTGCTTCCATCCAGTCAGTCCAACCACTTGGAACCATTATCTTCAATTCAAGTGGATCACCATTTGGCATATCTCTCCAGCCATCACCATCTTGATCTACATAACCAGCATCATCTAATAATGCTTTAGCTTTAGTTGGATTATATTCAAAGCCATAATTTTCAACAACTTCTTCGTCTAAATAAGCTTCCCAACCTTCTCCAAATAAACCTGTAGGGTTAGCTGCTTCTACTAAACCACCATAAACACGATCTACAATATTCTGCTGATTAACCATAAAAGCCATTGCTCTTCTAAATTGTCTATCATCCATTGGCTCTCTTAAAGTATTCATATACATTAAAGCAGTATTAAAAGAAAGCATGTAAGGCTCTTCGTTATACCAGGTTTTTAAACCAAATTGATCCTTTACTCTCTGAATACCAGGAATAAAGTTATTACTTAAATCAAGCTCACCTTTCATTAACATACCCATAATAATGTTATTACTCTGGTTGACAAGATCTACAATATATCTGGGTTTAGGCTGACCAAACACTTCATTACCCCACCAGTCATCATTTCTTTCCCAGACCATTCTATCCTGTCCAACTTCTTTAGCCATATAAGAACCTGTACCAACTGGATCTTTCATAGTCTTAGTAATAATTTCATCACTAGGAATCTCACTCCAGATATGCTCAGGAATAATATAACGTTCATAAAGTTCAGCATCCCATTCTGCATAATGAGGTTCGCTAAAAGTAAATCTTACTGTGTAATTATCTTCAGCTTTAACTGATTCCATCCAATTCCAGATTGGAGAATAAAAGACATTACCTTCCTTTGCTATTTCATAAGTAAAGACAACATCTTCGGCATTAAGTTCCTCACCATCATGCCAGTTAATACCTTCTCTTAAATTAAGAACGTATTCGTTGTCACTTACCCACTCTCCACTCTCAGCAAGCCAGGGTTTGTATTCATCTTTTATCGGATTATACGAAAACATTGTTTCATAAACTAAACCACCGGTACCCGGAGTTGGATTAGGAATTAAAACATTCCAGGTTGATGGAGGTGACCACATTGCTCCAGAAACTACTAAGGTCTCTTCTCTAGGAAGATCTTGAGCTAAAGAAATTCCTCCAACTAAAAACAGAAACACAAGAGTTAAAACCAAAACTTTTTTACCAAAATTAATCATTAATAAACACCCCTTTAAATTATTTTGTCTTAAAAATTTCACTCTTCTTTTATCTTAAGGGATTATAAATTTATAAAAAGTAAAAGTGAAAAAAATTAGTATTGAATTAATTGTAATTAAATTATAGTTAATTATTAGAAATTAAAGATTTGATAAATCAATACTAAAACTTACTAAAACGATTTCTTAAATTAATTATAGCGCAAATTTACAGACAATTCAAGCTGTTTTTTATGTTTTTTGATTAAATTTGTAAAATATTTATTTTTTTCAGTTAAATATTTGTGATCTATTTCTTTAAATCTCTTTTTTTCGTCTTCTTAAAAATTAATAAATTAATGATTATTAAATTTAAAAACCCCTCAGACTAATTACTGAGGGGCCTTAATCGAGCTTTATTTTTTACTTTAATTTATTTAAATCAAAAGGAGTTTCTTGATAAACATAATAATTTAACCAGTTAAAAAATAAAAGGTTAGCATGGCTGTGCCAGCGCATTAAAATTTCATTTTCTGGATTATCATTTCTAAAATAATTTTTAGGAACTTTAATATCTAAACCTTTTTCTTTATCTCTTAAATATTCATTTTCTAAACTTTCTCTGTCATATTCCGAATGACCGGTTGCAAATATCTGCCTGCCATTTCTGCTTTCTAGTAAATATATTCCGGCTTCTTTTGATTCTGATAAAATATTTAATTCATCAACTTTTTCTATATCTGCTTTTCTTATTTCAGTATGACGGGAATGAGGAACGTAAAACAAATCATCAAATCCTCGCATTAGTTTCACATGTTTTTCTTTTTTGTAATGTTTAAAAACACCAAACATTTTACTATTTAAAGGGTATTTTTCGATTCCATAGTGATGATGAAGTGCTGCCTGGCTGCCCCAGCAGATATGAAAAGTAGAAAAAACATGGTGCAGGCTCCAATCCATAATCTGCTTAAGTTCTTCCCAATAGTCTACTTCTTCAAATTCTAGAGTTTCAATTGGAGCACCTGTAATTATCATTCCATCATATTTATTCTCTTTAATTTCATCAAATGTATTATAAAATTTAATTAAATGTTTTTCAGAAGTATTTTTTGACTTGTGAGTAGCAGGATGCATTAAATCCACTTCTACCTGCAGAGGAGTATTAGAAATCAAACGTAAAATTTGGGTTTCGGTTTTTATTTTTGTAGGCATTAGATTTAAAATTAATATTTTTAAGGATCTTATATCCTGATGAGTCGCTCGGGTTTCTTTCATAACAAATATATTTTCATTTTCTAGTGTTTCAACTGCTGGTAAATCATTTTCTATTTTGATAGGCATTTTATACCACTCCAATATTCTAATAAATATTTTTAAAGAGAAAGCCCCTAAATTTCAGAAGACTTCCTCTTTTAAACTTAGTCGTTAATTTATAAATAATATTTATTTTTGAGATGCTGTTAATGCTTGATCTAAATCATCTTTAATATCTTCTATATCTTCAATTCCAATTGAAAGCCTTATTAATTCAGGTGAAATTCCAGTTTTCCTTAAGTCCTCTTCATTTAGCTGCTGATGAGTGGTGCTGGCTGGATGAATTGCTAAAGATTTAGTATCTCCAACATTAGCCAGATGCAGAAATAATTCTAAGTGATTAATAAACTTCTCAGCTGCTGCTTTACCACCTTTGATACCAAAAGCAACCATTCCTCCATTACCGTTTTTAAGATATTTTTTAGCATTTTGATATGATTTATGACTTTTCAAACCCGGATAACTAACCCACTCAACTCGATCATCAGCCTCTAAAAATTCTGCAGCTGCTTGAGCGTTTTGAGAATGCTGTTTCATTCTTAAGGGCAGAGTTTCCAGACCGGTAATAGTTAAAAATGAATTAAAGGGACTGGGGGAGCTTCCTAAATCTCTTAAAAGCTGAACTCTGGCCTTAGTTATAAAAGCTGCCTTTCCAAACTCTTCTTGAAATTTAACCCCATGATAACTTGGATCAGGCTCAATAAGTTCAGGAAATCTACCTGTATCCCAATCAAAATTGCCACTATCAACTATTACACCACCAATAGAATTGCCATGTCCAGATATGTATTTAGTTGTTGAATGAACAACTATATCTGCACCATATTCAAAAGGTTTAGCCAGATATGGTGAAGCAAAAGTATTATCAACTATTAATGGTATGCCTGCCTGATGAGCTATTTCTGCTAATTTTTTAAAATCTGGCACAACTAACGAGGGATTACCAATAGTTTCAATATATAAAGCTTTAGTGTTTTCCCGAATTTCATTTTTGAAGCTTGCTGGATCCTCTGAATCTACAAAACTAACATCAATACCCATATTTTTAAATCTGTGTTTAAATAAATTATGAGTTCCCCCATAAATAGAACTACCACTTACTATATGATCGCCATTACTACAGATAGTTAAAAGCGCTATAACTTCTGCTGCCTGACCTGAAGAAACTGCCAATGCTCCAACTCCACCTTCCAGGGCCGCAATTCTTTTTTCTAATACTGAATTACTTGGGTTCTGAATCCTACTATAAATATCACCTTCTGCTTTTAAAGCAAATAAATCTGCCGCATGTTCAGTACTCTCAAATAAATAAGAAGTTGTCTGATAAATAGGGACTGCTGCTGCTTTTCTATTTTTGTCTGCATCATAGCCTGCATGTAATGCCAAAGTCTCAAATCTTAATGTCATTTAATTTCCTCCTCAAATTTTCGCTGCTCAAATTTTAATTTAAAATAGTACGCTTAATTTTCCTAACTACCTGCTGCTCAATAAGTCTTTTAAGATGAAAAATTGCAGTAAATAAAAAAATCCCACTTCCTAAGTAAATATAGGAGTGGGTAATTTATCTGCTCCTTATCTCTCAGGAATGATCCTGCTGGAATTAGCACCGGACAGTTTTAACTGTTGGTTGCTGGGTTTCAAAGGGCCAGTCCCTCCACCTCTCTGGATAAGTTTTATTATTTTTTTATAACTCTAACATAGTTTAATAAACTTGTCAAGAAAAGATACTAAACAAAATCTAACAGATTTTATTCATTTTTTCGCTGACGCGAACTTTTAATACCTAAAGATTTTCTATATTTAGCAACTGTTCTACGAGAAATATCCAATCCGTATTTTTCAATAAATATTTTTGCAAGTTTACTATCACTAAGCGGATGCGCTTTATCTTCAGCTTCAATTTCTTCACTCAACATTGCTTTGATACTTACTGAAGATACGCCATCAATGCCACTGTTGAAAAAAAATTTCAAACTAAAAACTCCATGTGGAGTCTGTAAATATTTAGCAGTTGTTGCCCGACTAACTGTTGATTCATGCATTTCAATTTCCTCAGCAACTTCTTCCATTGTTAATACCTTTAAATCTTTTAAACCATTTTCAAAAAAGTCCATCTGTTTTTTTAAAATTGCTTTAGTAATTTTTCTGATAGTATTCTTACGCTGTTCTATACTTTTAATTAACCAGACAGCCGCTTGATATTTTTCTTTTAAATAATCACTAATCTTATCATCATCCTGATTTTTGAGTAAATTATAATAATAAGAACTTATTGTAACAGTTGGATAAGCAGTATTTTTTTCTTCTATATAAAATTCACCTTCTTCTTTTTTGACAATTAAATCAGGATCTATATATTCTGCTTTACAGGATGCAAAACTACTGTCATAATTAATATCTAGTTTTTTAATTTTTTGATATACTGCTTCTATTTCAGCTTGATTAAATCCTTCCTGACTAAAAATATTAGTAATTGTTTCTAGATCTGTAGTTAATTCTCCGCTTTCATTTAAACTACCTACAATAAATTTTCCCAACTCTATTTCTTGATCGCTCAACACTTCAAAAAGTTGATTTTCTAAATGTTCACAAAAATCAGGCTGATAAGCAACAAAGTTCTCATATTCTATCTCATTTTTTCTAACGGAATTAAAAGTTGATTCTCTATAATTCATATCCCTTTGTGATTCTAACATATCGAGTAAAGGATTTTCTTTCATTTCTTCTTCGATATAATCTTTTAATTCAAGACTACTATATTGAAGAATTTCAATAGACATCTGCAGTTGAGTTGTCATTACTAACTCTTGCTTTTGTTCAATATTTAAATTAAGATCTAACTTCATAAAATACTCTCCTTTAATCGCCTAAATAAAAGGCTTTATATATTATATATTAAATAATTCTTTGTTAAAACCTTTTTTTGCAATAGAATTAATAGTAAAATAATTTTGATAAAAGATTTTTAAAAAAATTTTTAAATAATATGGTGTTTTTTATTTTTTGTAATAGATAACTATGATAAAATTAATTTAGGATAATTAAATTTATCAAACTTTGAAGTTTGGTATTTTTAAAGCCTATTATCATTATAATATTTTTTTAAACAAATAAAAAGTGGTGAATTAAAATAATGAGAATTTTTATCTTAGAATATTTTTTAAGCAAAAAAAAAGAGAGCAATTTTAAAGAATCTTTTTATAGAGAAGGAAAGCAAATACTTATTTCTCTAATTAAATCCTTTTCAAAGCTTAAAGATCTTCAGCTGTCTATTTTTATTGATCAAGATAATCTTAACTTAATTAATAATAAATTTAATAATGTAGATTTTATAATTTTAAATAGTAATGATCAGAGCTCATATTTTGAAAAACTGATAAATCTAGATATAAATGAATGTGATTATTTTTTGATTATTGCACCAGAAACAAATAATTTGCTTTATCAGATAACTAAAATTATAGAAAACAAAAATATTAATAATTTAGGCTGCAGTTCAAACTGCATAAAAAAAGCAGCCAACAAATGGCTGCTCTATAATAATTTTAAAAACACTTCTCTCCAGTTAGCTGAAAGTTATTTGATTGGAGAAAATGTACTCAATTTCAATGAAAAATTTTTCCCAGCAGTTATTAAAGCTAAATACAGTGCTGGCTCAGAACTTAAAATTATTAATTCGAAAAAAGAATTTAAAAATTTAAATTTAAAAAATTACAAAGGCCAGATTATTCAAAAAATAATAAAGGGGATTCCCGGCAGTTTATCTCTGGCTGCTAATTCAAAAAAACTGCAAATTCTTAGTCTCAATAAACAGCTAATAAATCCCCAAAATTTTTCTTATTTGGGGTCTACTATCAATTATAAATTTCCAGATCAATACAAACTAGAAAAGCTTGCTAATTTAATAAAAAAAGAATATCCAAATTTAAATGGTTATTTTGGGATAGATTTTATATATAATGAAAAGGGGTTTTTTCTGCTTGAAATTAATCCTAGAATAACTTCTTCTTTCATTGGCCTTTCAAAAATATCTAATCCTGCCAAAATAATTTTAGATTTAGCCAGAAATAAGCAAAATATCAATCCAGACGATCTTTCTAAAAAAGAATTTAGCTTTTATTTAAATTAAGATCTGGAAATTTACCGTAAAACTTAATCTCTTCTTGATTATAATCTAATTTATGCAGCCATTTTTTAATACTAATCTCTTCAATAAAGAGTTGATCTTCAGCCACCTCTATTAAAGGGATCAGAACAAAAGCCCTTTTTTTTATTTCTGGATGAGGAATAATTAAATCTTGACTTTGGTATTTTAATTTATTATAAAATAAAATATCTATATCAATAGTTCTTGGACCCCATTTTTTTATTCTAACGCGCCCTAAATCACTTTCTATTTTAAGCACAGTCTGCAAAAGTTTTTCTGGAGTTAATGATGTTTTAAGATAAACTACAGCATTAATAAAATCAGCCTGATCTTCATAACCATAAGCCTTTGTTGAATATAAAGATGAAGTTTTCTCTAAAATTATTTCAGTTTCTGCAGCTAATTTTTTAACCGCCTTTTTTAAATATTCAACTTTAGGCTCTATATTTGAACCAAGACCTAAGTATACAGCTTTCATTTATATTACCTCAGTTCTTTTTCTGCTCATTTTTACAGCTGCATCTGCTAAAGCCCCTTTAATTGGCACAGCAGGCTTTTTTATTTCTATTTCTATAACCTCTAATTTCGGAAATTCAACAAATAAGCCCTTTATTATATTGTAAGCAGCACTTTCTAAAAGATTATATTTCTTGGCCTTGAAAATATCTTCGATTTTTTTATATATTTCACCATAATTAACAGTCTGCTGCAGATCATCATTTACTGCAGCTAAATTATAATCAAGTTCTGCCTTAAAGTTAATAACAAACCTCTGACCCAGCTCTTTTTCGGAATCATAGACTCCATGATAGGCATAAAAAACCATTTCATTTAGTGCGATAAGATCTCTACTGTCCATTTTCACCCTCCCACTTTACTGCATCTGTCATAACAGCTACCTTTTTAATTTCGGCAACATCATGAACACGTACAATATTTGCTCCTTTAAGTATTGAAGTAGAAACGGTTGCAGCTGTACCAAATAATCTTTGATTAACTTCATTTTTATTTACATATTTAATTAAAGATTTACGAGAAGTTCCAATTAAGATTGGGTAATTTAGTTCTTTAAAGCTTTCAAGTCTATTTAAAATTTGAAGATTATGGACTTGTTTTTTTCCAAATCCTATACCAGGATCGATAATTATTGATTGATCTTCAATCCCGGCTTCTTTGGCAATTTTTATACCATCCCAGAGATATTTTTTGATCTCAAAAATCAAATTTTGATAAGTTGGATTATCCTGCATATTTTCTGGTCTACCCTGAATATGCATAATAATTACTGGTGCTGAAAAATCAGCAGCCGTTTTTGCCATTTTTTTATCAAAACGAAGCCCACTTATATCATTAACAATAGATGCTCCTTCTTTAAGAGCTGCTCTGGTAACAGAACTTTTATAACTATCAATAGAAATTGGTAAATTTGTTACTTTTAAGACTTCTTTTAAAACTGGAAGCAGCCTCTTTTTTTCTTCTTCAGCAGATATTCTATCTGAGTATGGTCGGCTCGATTCTGCTCCAATATCTATAATATCAGCTCCAGCAGCCTCCATTTCTGCTGCTCTTTTAAGTGCTGATTCCAAATCATTATATTTGCCTCCATCTGAAAAAGAATCGGGAGTTAAGTTCAAAATCCCCATAATTAATGTTTTGCTGCTGTAATCTAAATCACCACGATTTGTTTTAATTATTTTATTTTTTTCTGTCATTTTGAGCACCTCACCTAATTATTTTCTCTTAAAGCAAAAAGTGACCTTCCTAATTCTTTTAAAGAAAGCGAATTAACTTTATTAAGTTCTTCGATCCATTCTTTTTTGAAAATATCAATACCATTATAAGAACCAACTAATGCACCGACAAGAGCGGTGGTAGAATCTGTATCCCCGCCAATATCAACTGCTGCTGAAAAAGCTTTAGCAGCAGCATCTGGATAGAGCTTAAAAATAGCTAATGCTGCTGGCACTGATTCATAACTATTGATCCCGGTTCCCATAACTTCAGCAATAAAATCTAAAGTTTCACTTTTAGTTAAAGTTTCTAGATGTTCAAGTAAAAATTTTGTCCTCTGATAACTTGAAGGCTGAAAGGTCTGCAGCCCATAATTTTCTCCTGCTTCCATATAACTAAGCGCTGAATTAAAAATTTCATCAAGATCACTACCAGTAAGTGCTTCAGCCAGAGCAGCATAAATCCCTGCTGCAGCTGAAATAGCTGTATCTGTAAAGTGAGAATAATAAGCTAATTTTTTAATCTTTTCTAAATTTGACTTTTTAGCTTCTAAAGGTAAAAAATATGCTAAAACTGATGATTTAAGAGCTAAACCATTAGAAAATCCTGCTCTTTCCGAAACTGTGAATTTTTCATTTCTCATTATTTTACTTGCTGCTCTCCCTGTACTGGGACCGATTATTCCTTTTGTAATTAATTTTTTTTCATTTATAAATTCGCCCAGACTGCTAAAATAATCTTCTTTATTTATTTTACCCTTATTTTCTAATAAATATTCTCCCAAATGAACAGCCAGTATTGTGTCATCTGTTACTTCAGCTTTTTTTAAATCACGCTTTAAAAAGTGAAAATCTGGTATATCAATAAAAAAGTTTTCAGTTAAACTAAACTTAGAATTTTCTTTATGTTTTTTTACATCTTCTCTGTTTAACATTTCAAAAGGCATTCCATGTGCATCACCAAGTGCAAGTCCAGTTAACAGTCCATCAATTTTATCATAGTTAGGCATATTTACACCTCAATAATTAATTAGATTTTTAATCTAAAAATTTAAATCTATTCTGATATACTTTTTAAATCTATTCTAATATATTTAAATCAAAATAATCTTCTTTTGAGTTTGAATTTTTATTTAGAATTTCAGCTTTACTATTTTCTATTAACATTTCTAAATTTTTAATTGATTTCATATTGATTATAATAGTTTTCAAATTACTATTTTGATCTTGATATAGTTTTGGAAAATAGTTATCTATCAGCTTATTATCAGCTGCAGATTTACTTTTTATTTTAAAATTATTTTTTATTGTTCTCTGTTTAATTAAAAATAAATTGTCCGCCTTTAACCTCTGACTCAACTCTAAAGCAATACTATCTGAACTAACATCCCAGGCATGAGGAAGTGGATCAAATTTTCTGTAATAATTAAGCGGCATAAAAATATTAACCTCTTTAGAAAAAATAAAGTCTGTTGAAAAAAAAGAAAAACTATCAAAATAATCTGAAATCAAATAAGAGTTGAGTTCCATAGCTGCAATTGCTGCAAAATGTGAACTGCTGTCCTTTAATTTTATTTTTCGATCATAGTCTCGAATTAGATCAGCAGCTTTACCTCCACCAGTTACAATTATTAATTTATGATCAGTAATTGTTTTTACTGCTTTTATTATATTTTTTAAATTAATCAGATTTTGATTATTTATAAAACTACCACCAATTTTTAATACAGTTAAATTATTCATTATTTAACCCCATAAGTTCCACTAAGTCTTTTCCAATAATTTTTTTTAATAGTAAAGAGGCAGCTGAGGTAGTAGTCAAAATATTATTAGTAAGAACTGGAATTAGATTTGACAACTCCAAAAATTTAAAATCACTTCTCATTTTTAAATCATCTTTAAAATAGGCTGCTTCACTATTAATTAATAAGGGGATTTGCAGATTAAGATAATCCCTAGAATAAAGCTGCAGCAGTTTATTATAAATTAATGAAATTTCTTGATTATAAATATAATCAACAATTAAATTAAGCTGACTTTCGGAAATAGAGTTAAGATCAAGACTGATCATTCTTGCGATTCTAGCAGCTGCTGCCTCTTTGCTTTTCTGACCACTATCGGCGGGCTCAACAGTATATTCTGCTGAATTTATAATATTTTTAAGTAAATGAAGATCAGCAGTAGTTGCAAAATATTCATTAATAACAGCTACCAGCTGGCCCTGATATGGTATCTCTTTGCTTAAATTACTTAAATTACTCCGCAAAAATCCGTGATATATAAGCTCACCCTGTTTTAATCGCTCGACATCAGTAAAACCCAAAGCAGCAATTTTATTATTTCTAACTGGAATTAAATCAATAGTACTGCTTCCCATATCAAATAAAATAAAGTCTTTTTTAAATTCCGCTGCAAAAGAAGCAGAAGCAGCCCAATTTGCTGCAGCAAGACTTATGCTTTTTTCAATATTATTTTCCAACTCTTCAACTCTTAAAAATTTAGCCTGATTGTTATAAAAATAAAGTTTTTTATCAGCAAAATTATCTTTGAATAAATCAATTATATAATTGATTCCCTCGATTTTTGTTGAAAATCTATCAGCCAGTTCTGCAGTCATTGTGATAGCAAAATAGTCTGCTTCATTAAAATTTTGATAAATTTCTGCTATAACTTCTAGAGGGTTTTGATTTTTATCCCACATTGCAAAATATTTACTGATTGATAAAACTGATTCTATTTTATTATTTTTCTGGTTATAAACTATTTTTGTAGCTTTGATATTGGCTCCCCCAATATCCCAACCAATAATTTTATATTTTCCCATATCTAACAACCTCATATCTAAGATAATTAATCCTGAATTTTTTCGTAGAGCTCATTAATTAAATCTGCGTTTATTTTAGAGCTTCGATCATTATTTTTACAGACAGCACCTCTAAATCCGATAATATCGGAATTAATTTCTTTTAAAAGATCAAGATGTTTAAACCTTAATGAGCCAGCAAGGGCGCTAAAAACTTCTGCTTTTTTTGCCTGCTGACAAAAACTTTTAAGCTCTGCTGGACTGAGAAAATCAAATAAGTTTTTCCCATTTTTATTAATGGTATCGATCATAATCCCATCTAAGTCAGTTTTAAAGGCCAACTCATTTAATAAAAAAGGATTAAAACTGCCTGTTTTTTTGTAATCTCCATAAGCTGCCGCTATTAATTTAACAGGTGCAGCACTTAGCTTAATGGCTTTTTTAGCTTCATCAACTATTTTTATTGCTGTTTCAAGTTCATTAAAATTATAAAAGCCCAATTTTATATAATCAGGCTTTAAATTAGCCAGTCCAAAGGTAATCTGCGAACTTAATCCTGGAAGTCCAGGCAGATCACCTCCAGCTGCACTAATAACTCTATTTGGAGATTTTTCTTTAATTTCTTTAATTACACCCGGAAAATTAACTCCAAGTGAACCTTCAGCAGGATTTTTAATATCTAAAATATCAAATTTGCTATCTTTTACTATTGAAGCTTCTTCTGCATTTTTAATGCTAATTAATAATTTCAAATTAACAGCCTCCATTTAGTTCCAGCCACTCCTCTGAGCTGGTATTATTACAATTTACAACATAATCTTTATCTATATAATCATTTTCAGCTTTTTCGATTTCTGCTTTGATTTCACCAATTGTTCCACTTCTTTCAGCATAGACTTCATAACTATGGATTCCCTCATAATTTGTTTGTTTAGCTAAGAAATAGTCATCATCACTTAAAAAATCAAATTCTTTAATTGTAAGGGCCACCATTTCTCTAACAACATCTTCCACAAAACGAGGATTCAAATGGGCATTTCTTACAATTTCTAACTCGTCAACTCTTTTCAAAAGATCTAAAACTTTACTGCTCATAGAATTTTCAACTATTTTCACCAATTTTTCAGCCTTAATTTTTTTCTCACTACCAATCATTAAAATACCGGTTCCACGCTGATTGTGTGAAGGCATTGGAATATGTTTAAAAACTTTTTTTAGCTGTTCTTTGGTAAATCCTTCATTTTCTAATTTTTCTTCTGCATATTCCTTAATCATCTGTTGAGCACAAGGACAAACTGTCATTCCATTAGTTTCTACACCAATCAAATGTCTGCTTCCATTTTCAGTACTGACAGCTCTACCCATAATTGTATTAATTTTTTGAGTTTTCTTCTTAGATGCTGGTGCGATTTCTTCTACAGGATATTTTGCTTTAATCCGGACTTCTGCCCGATGAGCATGCTGCCTTTCCCTGGCCATTTCTGCCATATAAGTGGCGAAATCTTCTATAACCATAACTTTCTTCTGAATTGTTTCATCAATTATTTGAGTAATGGTTTCATCAAATCTTGACATATGTGCCCCTTTTTGCTGGGGAAGTAAATCTACAAATATATCAATTGTTGAATAAAATAAATTTTCTTTATCATCATTTTTAATTCTGATTATTTTTTGGATGTTTTTTACACCAACTCTATTTAAGCCTACCACAAGTCGAGGTTCTTCTTTTTGAACATCTCTTTTAAATTGATCCATTATTAACATCCCCCCAGTTTGCCCAATTAGTTATAATTTTTTTTCCCGAAACTAAAATTGCTAAAAATATAACTGCTGCTATAAAATCTGCTGTAGTTCCTGGGTTAATTTTTTCTTTTTTTGACCTTAAATATTTATCAAATCTTTTGATCTCCTGTTCTCTAACTTTTAATTTTTTAATATTTTCTAATTTATCAAGAAGTTCTTTAGTTTTTTTAGAAATCTCAACTGCAAAATCATTACCCCATTTTCTAGCTATTAAAGTGTCTGGATATTCAGCTAAAATCTCTAAGTAAGTCTGAATTATTGCATCATCAAGCCTGGAAAATCTTTTTTGATTTTTTATTAAAACTGGATAGGCAAAATCAAAAGTGACACTAAAATCACTAACATATTCTGCTGCAATTTGATCTCTATTTTTAGCAAGCTCCATTGCCTGATAGAGATTCAATTTAACCTTATCTCTAACATCTCCTGCTTCAACGCGAGCCAGATTTCCTGCTTTAGAATAATTAATTGCCTGATAAACCAGTTTAGCATCTTTTTTTGTTAAATTTTTTAAAATATAATTTATTTCTTGCTGTAAAAGTTTTTTTAATTCTTCACTATCTGCAGAATCTATTAAATCTTTTTTTCTTAAACCAGCATATGCTGCTGCCAGTGGTGATATTAAAAGTAAAATACCCAAATTTGTATTTGTTTTAATAAAGGAATGAGTTTCTTTAACTCCTTCTAAAATTATTTCTCCGACTGATTTATGATCCAGATCTAAAAAAGCTGGGAACACAGCAGCTGAACTGTACAAAAAATGATGGTAATTTAAATCTTCAAAACTTTTGTTTGGATAAACATTACCAGGCTTGGCTGCACTGGCTTCCAACAAAGATGCTATTTGAACTGCCTGTGCTATTTCTATATCACTTAAAGGCATATTCTTCCCTCCAAAATTATATCTAGATCATTAAATCAATAATTTTATCTGCTATATTGAAATCTGTTACCTGCTGTAATCCATACCAGCCTGGAATACTATTAACTTCAATAATATAAGCATTCTTATAACTACCATTCTCCAAAACTATGTCAATTCCTGTATAATCTAAGTCAAGAATTTCTGCAGTTTTTAAAGCCATATCTTGAATATTCTGGGGAAGCTCAATTTTTTTGCTGACAGCTCCTCTGGCTACATTTGTTTTCCAGCTGGCTCCACATCTTTCAGATGCAGCAATTATTTCTCCTTTACAGACAAAGACTCTAATATCACTCTGACCATGTTCAATATATTTTTGGAGATAAAAAACTAAGTTATTTTCATCCCAGGCTCTTAAAACCCTATAAGCTGTCTCTTCATCTGTTAAGCGTACTATACCTTTACCAAGAGAACCAAAGATCGGCTTTAAAATTACATCTCCCCACTTTTCACAGTATTCTAAAGCCTGTCTAAAATCTTCAGTTACAAATGTTTCTGGTGTCGGAAGGCCATGATCAGCCAGAATAAATTGAGTATAATATTTATCAACTGTTTTTTCGATAACAGAAGGTTTGTTAATTATTTTTTTACCCAGAGCAGCCATTCTATTTAAAATATCCATCCTTAAAATTATCTGTTCCAGACTTCCACCAGGAATAACTCTAACAAAAATATAATCATATCCATCTAATATTTTTTCTCTTGACTTGAGCTGGAAAGTAGATGAAACAGCTGCTCCAAGTTCTGTTATTGGAACCCTTTCTGCTCTTATATTTTTTCTTTTTAATGCTTTTTTTAATTCTTCAATATGCCACCCATCATCTGAAGCGAGGATTACTGCCTGCACTAAATTCCCTCCTATGCTTTTTAAAATTATTATTTTCTACTTAAAGAATTATTCAAAAAATGATTTTTCAAGTATTTCATAATTTATTTTTCCTGCTTTGTAGGTTTTTCCACTTTTTCTATTATTAATTATAACACGGGCAGGACTAAAAAGCATTGGATCAATATCATAGAAATTGTTATATCTTTTATATAGTTTTAAAAAACTTTCTCCATAATCATCTGAAGCTGATGCTGGAATATCAGCTAATATTTCTTCTATTTCAGTATCTTCGCAGTATACCTGATAATATGCTGTTCCACCATATAAAACTGCATCATTAGTTCTTCCAATAGCTTTTAAAGTATTATCAGCAGTTGGTGAAACAGGACAAATACCCCAGGCTGACTCAATTTTTTCTAAAGCAAAATCTAATTCATGCATTTTATGCATTCCTGTTTCTACAATTCTGGCACTTATCTGGATTGATCCGACCAGTGATTCTGTTGGTGCTGTTAAAATATAACTGTTACTGCAGGGTGTACACATTTCATCTGCAATATATTTTGCAGTTTTTTCATCTGGAAGTTTTGAACTTTCTAAAACAATTACCGCCGGAGAATTTCTGCTTTCACGATAATTATTATATTCTTTATATAATTTTTCTTTAGCAGCTAAAATTCTTCCCGGACCAGAAGCCATAGCAAAAAAATCATCTTTTTCAACTTTCCAACCTGCATATTGAGAAAGCATACAGGCTTCCAGGGGATGATCAATTTCTACTTTAACAGCTGGAATCATATAATCTCTAATCTCATAGTCAATAAAATCAACTTCTCCTAATCCCCCCAGACATATTTCTGAGAAAAAAACTCCAGCTCTAAAACCACCTTTAACTTTAACACCACCATCAATAACAGTTATTCCATCATTATAATGGACAGCATCTATATTTAAGAGATCTTTTTCATTCATCATTTCTTTAACCAGCATCACTGCATTTTTATTAAGGTTTAGTCTTTTTTCCATATTAAAATTTCCCCTTTCCCTAATTCAGTCTTATCACCACTATATCTTTTATATTCTGAATTAAAAGCTTGATCTGGAATTTTGATTCCATAATCATTTTCAAGATGCCTGAAGGCAATATTTAAAAAATTAGGGGAATAACTTATATTGTAACTAAAAGTAGGAAGCAGTTCTATTTCATTAAAAACTACAATTGTTCCTCTTTTCATCCCAGCTCCTACTCGTTTTCCGCACTTACCAAAAACATAGACAGAACCTGCTATCATCTGTGCTCCGAGTAAGTCTCCACAATCACCATTGATTATTATTTCACCACGACGCATTTTATTTGCTGTAAAGTTGCCGGCATTACCACCAATATAGATCAGGCCTCGATTCATCCCTAATTTATCTCCTCTAAAAGCAGCTCCTATATAATTACCCGCATCACCAGCTACAGTTATCATACCACCTGTCATTTCTGCACCCAGCCAGTCACCAGCATTACCTTCAATTTCTATTTGACCACCACTCATTTCAGAACCCAGATGCATGCCAACATTACCTTTAACTTTAATAGTACCAGAATTCATTTCTGCACCTAGGTATTTAAAATTAGATAAATCACCTACAATTTCAATATCTTCTGCTGGCTCACCTTCTATTTCAAAAAAATCTTTTAATTTATATATTTCTTTTCCGGCTCTAATTTCTAGATTTTCTAATTCAGAAAAACTCATATCTTTTATAAGGTCTGCTCTAATATTTTCTACTTCAACCGGGATTTTCCCTATTAATTTATTATTTTTTTTAATTAGAGCAGGGTTTTCATTTTTTAATTTGAGCTTTAATTTAGTCATCCAGATCACCCCGTAAAATTTCCTTGAGATAAAAGTTTTCTGTTCCTAGATCTCCACCATAATTACCAGCAGTTATTTTAATAACACCATCAACAGCAGCTGCTTTAATTCCAACTCTCATTGCTTCTGCAGTTGCTTCCACACTTAAACCATCGATAACAATTTCTAAAACAGAACCAACTTCTTCCGCCAAATTTGATTCTGTCTGTGCTTTAATAGTAGGGCAATATTTCGTATTGGTAGCTGCATTTAAAAATGAATATTTAGAAGTTACCTTACTCCCACTGCTGACAATCCCCCCTGGGAAAGGCATTACTACCCCTTCAATTTGGCGCATTGCTGCTACTGCTTTTTCAGCAGCATTTAAAGCGTTTACAGAGTCAGATGCAGCAATTATTATGTTACCTCCACCTATTCCTTTTTGAACTCCAAAACTTTCTTCGATTAAGAATTCGCCCCCCATTATTGGAATCCTCCAGAATCTGCGGTCATCATATAGTTTTGAAATCTGAAATCCATCTCCAAAATAGCGTATATTTCCTCCAACTTTTATTTTTTTATCTGAATTTAGGCCATTAAAACAGGCTGCAGTGGCTGCAGTCATTATTGTCTGGCCTATTCGTTTTCGCATTTCTTTTAACAGTGATTTTTCTTTCATGGTAAAAAAGAGCAAACTGACTCCAGGTCTTCCATCTAAAGTTTCCTCCGGGCTTAATTTCTTTTCAATTCCAGCCTCAATTCCGCATTCAATAATTGAAGTTGCAAATCCTGTAGCTTCTCTGCCTGCAATCTCAGCCCATTTTTCATTGTCTGCTGTTACTATGACTCTGGTTCCATACATAGTAAAAGCCTCAGCAAAAGTATCTTCTATTTCTATTCCCTGGTAGCGCATGGAATCACCTCAACTTTATCATAATAATGATCTGTAACTGCATAATTATCAATTGAAATACTATAATATTTCTGAAAATCTTCTCTAATTAATTCGACAATGTTTTGATCATATTCTGGCTTAGTAACTAAGGTCCTTCCAATTTCCAAATTATTTAGTAGTTCTCCATCTTTGACAATCATTCTTCCCGATTTAAAAACATAAACAGGATGAGCAAAGACTTCTGCAATATCACTGTCAGAAATATTATTATATACCGCTATATCTGCATCAGCACCAATCCCTAGATGACCTTTATTTTTCAATCCTAGGGCTTTAGCAGGACCAGAGCGACTGATAACTGCAATATCACTCAAACTATATTCTCTGTCAAGTGAAGACAAATCTGTATGCTCATCAAATTTATCATTTAAATCTGATATATAATCTGCCCGATAGCTTTTATTCATCAATAATTTAATAATCCAGGGATAGGCAGTAAATGGTCCAGCATTTGGATGGTCAGTTGTTAAAAACACCTGCCAGGGATTATTAATTTTTAAGAAAAGTTCCATTCCAGTAGCCCATTGAATATCATTAACTAAATTTTTCTTCTTATAATTCATTGGTACGATACCTGATCCAGTTTCCATTTCAACATCTGTATTAACCCATTTGTTACCTGATAATTTATGAAGATTATATTCCAAAATGCCATCTGCAGTCATGGTTGTAGCTTCTCCAAAGACAAGCTGACCAATATCCACTGTAAGTTTTGACTGCTTATTAATTTCAGCTGCAATTTCATCAGTAGCAGTAGCAAACTTTATTTTGGAATCTTCGTCTTTACCATAGCTGCTGAATTGAACATGGGTTATATGCAGTCGATAATCCTCTAATAATCGCATAGTATTAATTGTTGTTTTATAATTTCCAGCTGAGCCCAGATCATTTGTATGAAGATGAATGGGATGAGGTAATTTAAGATCTTCTGCTGCTTGGGCCAGTCCGAGCAGAATTTCCTTAGGACTTAAATCAAAATAAGTCCCCTTTTCTTCAATCCCTCTCATTCTTTTTCCTTCTTTCCAGGCTTCAACTCCACCTGGATTTACAACTTTTAATCCAAAAGCACCTGTTGCATTTATCAGCCAGCCAAGATAATCCTTTAAGGCCTGCTGATTATTTTCACTGATGAATTTTAAAACAAAATAATTATTACCACTTAAAACTAAAAAGCCCTTATCGATATAGGGGAGATCATTAAATTCTTCATGAATATGTTTAGCTTTCATAGGTGGTCCTGCAGCTTCCATCACAGTTGTGTAGCCCATTAAACTGTAGCGATAACCAGTTACGTAACTAGAAGGAACTGTAGAACCAACTCCAGAACGCAGTTTACCTTTACGAGCAACATTATCACGCCTGTGATCTTCAGGTCTTAAAACACGACCGGAGTTTACCTTTGGGCCAGCTATATGAGAGTGAATATCGACTCCACCAGCCATTACAATTTTACCTGCTAGATCTATTTCTTCTAATTCATTGTTTGCCTTTAATTCTTTTAAAACTGATTGCTCAGGTTCAGCAACTATTTTCTCATCTTCAACCCAGATATCTTCTTTAACCCCATCTTTATTATTAGTTGGATCATAAATTAAAGCATTTTTAAGTCTAAGCATTTTCAATCAGCTCCCCTATTTCAGCCACTGCTTTTTCATCATTAGGCCATTCATCTTCAAGAAAAGCTCTTAAATGGAGTGGAACATGATCCATTCTATAAACTGTGCCGGAAGCAGTAATTCCTTTTAAAGCAGAGGGTATCACAACATCTGCAAAATCACTTGTGAAGTTCCAGTGAGGATCCAGAATAATTGTTGGTATATCTTTTAAATGTGCAGCTGCTTTTTTAGGTAAGTTACCAACCGGATCTGAAGCAATAATAAAGGCCGCATCTACTTCTTTATTTGCCAGTAAATCAACTGCTGTATATTCGCCTGGATTATAGCGCGGATATGCTTTGCTGAAATTAACTGCAAAAGGATAACCAGTCTGCCAGGCCATAGTTATTTCACTACCAGCTACATTACCGTGGCCACGCATCGGCATCATTACAAATCTTCGCTGCTGATCATTATTTAAATCTCTAATCAAACTCATTGCTGCCCAGGTATTCATGTATTTAGCTCCGGTCATTGTTAAACCCATACCATAAAATATACTTCCATAATTAGCATTTTTTAATTTTTCTGCAATAGCTCCTATTTCTTCTATCTTTAAACCAGCTATTTTACCATTTTTGCTTGCTGGTTTTTCTCCTTTAATCATCATCCTTAAAGCCATTAATAATTCGAAATCTTTACCGGGTTCAACTCTAACAAATTGATCAGCCATTTTGGCAGTTGGAGTTTTACGAACATCAAATACAATTACTTCTCGATCAGAACGGCTCTTTTTAAAAAGCCCTTCTGAAAGCATAGTATATCTTTTAGAATGGTTGGGGTGTGCTTCAACTGGGTTTGCTCCCCAAAAAACCATTAAATCAGATCTGTTTTTTACCTCTCCCAAAGTTGCTGTTACCATTCCTACCAGCTGTTTAGCCATAGTACCTGGTCCGTGACAGACTGAAGAAGTACTATCAATATTTGCCCCTGTTAATTCGGCCAGCTTAACTGCATTTTTTTGAGCCTCAGCTGTAGTACTGCTCAAACCATAAATTAATGGATTTTTACTATTTTTTAGAATTTCAGCTGCTTTCTCTATAACCTCTTGATAAGTACATTCTTGGCCGTCAATCATCGGTACTGTTCTATCTTTTAAAGCATGCTCATATTTTTTCCTAGAGATTGCACAGGCATTTTTTAATTCTTCTATTTTGTTATCTTTTACTTTAACTTCAATATTATCACAGAGTGCGCCACAAAAAGTACAGGTTATATTCTTAAAACTTTTTAATTCTGTCAATTAGTCTGCGCCTCCTTTCTAATTAATTTAACCACATTGCTTTTGGAGTCAGGCATTCCGGTACCACCTGTATCAGTTCCAATTAAAGTATTAGCGGTAGGACCATAGGGCATAAAAACAATGTCTTCTTCTAAATCAGCTGCCTTACAGTTCACTTCTATACTGCCAGCTTTAGTTTCTAAAATTACAGCTTCTCCGTCTTCAATATTCATTCGCTCAAGTACATTTTTACTGACTTCAACATAAGAAGTTTCTTTTTTGTAATTATCACTTTTTTTGCCAGAAACTGAAGCCATTCCCTGCTTTATTGTTCTACCAGTTATTAAAATAAAAGTATTATCAGACAAATTTAACCCTCCTCCTCTCAACGATATTGCTTATAAACTGTTTATCAATTTTAATTAACTTTGTTCTTTAAAATGTTTTTTAAACTCTGAAAAAATTAAATTTATTATTTCCAAATAGAGATTTTCATTTTTAGTTTTAACAATTAGAGTAAAGACAGGATCTTCTTTTTTGAAATTTTCTCCTTTTTTAGGCAGATCTTTAATTTGAATCTGTGATTCACTAAAAGCTTTAGCTGCCTTTTTATTTTTTATTTTTTTCAATACCTCTCTTAGATCATTTTTTATTTTGAGATTTTGTTCAGCATAATAAATCACCTTAGCAGAAAAGCCAGAACCTCTTTGTAGATATTTACTTAAATAATCAGCAGCTACTTCATTTTGTAAATAAACATTAAAAAGTTCTTTTTGATAAAATGGAATTAAAAGTTCTACTGCTGCCGTAAACCGAGGGTTTAGCTCTATAAAAAATATTCCCTGATCATTTTTTATATAATCAATACCATTAATCCCCTGCAGTGAATATTTGCTGGTAATATTTTTAATAAATTTTTCTATAATTTCTATTTCTTTTTTTTCTTCTTTTATTAAAATGTTACCTGCATATTTAAAACTGTTTTTTAAATATGGATTAACTTCAGCTGCTTTTAATTCTCTTGTAAATGCCATTATTTCAGCATTTTCCCCATCAGCGGCAAATTGACAGGACCTATTTTCTCCTTCAATAAATTCTTCCAGATAAAAATTATTTTTTTTCTTAATAAAAATATCTTTAAAATTTTTCCCTTTATTTTCAACCCTTTTTATTTCTAATCCACCACCACTATGATAAGGCTTGATCAGAAAATCATCTTTTTCTTGCCTCTGAAAATTAATTATCTTTTTTTGACTTAAAAATAACTCAGGGGTCTTAAAGCCAAAATTTTCAGCTATTTGAAATAAGTTTTTCAGGTTTTCTTTTTTATTTAATTTAGAAATAACTGCTGCTGAATTACCCCTGAGTTTTAGATTTTCAAATTGTTCTAATTTATAAAGAAGTTCTGGTTTATTATCCCAGTCAGAACCATAAATCAAAAAATAATCTTCATTTTTATTTTGACCCAAAAATTTTTTTATTGCCTTATATAATTCTTCTGTTTTAAAAACCAGCTTTTTTTCTTTTAAAGAAAATGAATAGTCAACAATTTCTTTTAAATCAAGATCTCCAAAAAAATCAAAGGCATATATATTTAGATTTTTAAAAGTTGAAAAACATTCTGCTGCTGCTCTGCTGGAAAAAGATGTTAAAATTAAATTTTTGTTTTTACAGTTTTTCATGTAATTTATAGACTTCCACAGCATTTAAAATTTTATCATTACTCTTAAATAATTCAGCAACAGCTTTTTTATGCAGTTTCATTTTCAAGCCACCAATACCTAAGGCACCAAAAATCTTTATTCCATCTATTGTTTCACCATCAGCATTAGGCTCTATTCCTTCTATTCCGGCAGGGCTAACTGCATTGATATCAGCCATAACTTTGATATTATCTTCATTTTCCCAGATATCTCGGCTGATAAAATTAATCCCAGGAGGTCCTGCAGATAAAATAACTTCTTTATTTTTCATAGCTTTTATAAAATCATCATCAGTGTTTGCTTCCACTCCTTTAATGTTTTCAAGAGCATATTCTTCCATAATCATTTCAGCTTTTCTATTAGCCTTTTCCTGACTGCGGGAAGTTATAGTTACTGAAGCACCTTCCATTGCAAAAAGTGCTGCTGCTCTAACACCAACTGGACCAGTACCTGCTAAAATTAAAACCTCACTCCCATCCAAATCAATTTCTTCTTTTACCTTTAGTACTGAAGCGGCTGCAGTAGTGTTTGATCCATTAGAATCTAAAAGTACAGAAACACTGAAATTAGCAAAAAATACTTCTTCTACTGCTTTCATTATTTCCTCACCTTTTTCAACATCAGATCCCCCAACAAAAACTGCTGTATTCTTCATTTTTTTAGGTGAGCGGGTAAAAATAGCTCCATAAATGATATCTTCTACCTCTTCTTTAGTAATTCCTGAATGAATTATTAATTTATCCGCTCCAGCATCATAAGCAACTACCTGATCAAAGGTGCTGGCTCTCTTATCAGTATCCAGCTGAATTAATAATTTTTTCATTTTTCCACCCCTATATAATTTGTGAAGACAGTGGAAATTCCACTGTCTTCAACAAACATTTATTTAATTCTTCTATTATCTTTATCTAATTAAACAGTATCTTTCCAGTTACAGTGTTTATGCTTCTTAACATACATACATACTGCACAATCTTTACAGTAGCGTGCTGGTGCAACAACTGAACCAGGGTCTAAGGCAATAATGTTAGTCATTAAAGTAGCAGTAACTGGCTCACTTGTTAATAGACAAGGGAAGTCAGCAAGACGCATTAAGGATGAGAACTTAACAGAAATTGCACAGGCAGGATAAGCATAATCCTGTGTATTCTGTAATACATAACTATTTTCGATAGGACTAAAGTCAATATCTATACCCTTAACTTTACAGCCAGCACCAATTGGCTCGTCATCAATGATTTTATCACCACGATGAATCATGTCCATAAAGTCAACATTATGCAGTTCTGCTGCCTGACCTCTACCAGGATTTAAATTAACATAGTTATGGAATCTTTTAGTCAATAGATCTACAATCATTGGCGCTGTAAATCCTTCATCCCATAACATTGAACTAACTGCTGCAGCTGTTGAACCTGTTGCAACACTTAAAATATCATAGAGGCTGTCATAACCTTTATCTAATCCTCTTTCTAAAGTGTTTTTCATAACATGCGAAACTACTTCTATAATCTCCATATTAACATCATCTTTAAGCATATTAAATGTTGATTGAGCGATATGGTGTCCAACGTCACCAACACAGTAAGCAGGAACTACAACAATATTTCCAGGGTGAACTCCAGCTTCTTTAGCTGCAAGAACAAATGGCTTCATCCATTCTTTATAACGCTTCATGTATTCTCTGCAGTCAAATGAATCCATACCAGCATCTTCCATTAACTTAACCTGAGCATCTACAGGAGTATCATAAAGTACCTGCATGGCTTTCACTTCAGCCTCTGCCGCTTCTGCTGCTGTTTTATCAGCTTCAACAGCTTCGGTAAATGCTCCACCAATACCATAAGAAGTATTCATTCCCCAGGATTTAGCTGCAAGTAAAGTCTTCTTATAGTCTTGATCAATATCAGTATGCTTAAGTACTTCATTAACTACATTACTAACTGAGCCAGGACTAAAAGCAAAGTCAACTACACAAGTTGGTCCATACATTCCGCCATATCTACGCATTGATTCTCTAGCAATTAAAGCTTCATCTTTTTTGATCTGCTCCATAAACTTTTCTGCTGCTTTACGGAATTCTGGATCATCTTCATATAAAATTTCTAGAATTGGAGGTGTTTGATAATGCTCTACAAAAGGATCATCTTTTGGAGCAATTGTATCTGTTAAGTCTTTAAGTATTTCATAATGAGCTTTCACTGACTCAACATGAAGGTCTATAACTTCTTTTGACTGGCCTTCAATAGCTTTCATGTTTTTAACTGCATCTACATAAGGCTTAGCATCACTAATTGTGAATTTTGTACCTCTTTTTTCTTTAAATACACCAACATCAGCCATTTGAGCTGCTACTGCCTCATCAATCATCTTTTTTGCAATTTTTTTATTAGCTGCCATAAAACATCCTCCTTTTAGATTATAAAATAATTAATTATTAAAATTTTCTCTAAATTCAAACTTTGCAATGCCCAAAATCGACTACTCTAAGAATTCACTCCCCCCTCTTTTTATATATTATAAACTGCTAAATATGTTTTATCTCCACCTATATAGAATGCATAAACCATACCAAAAACAGCTTATTCTTAAAAATTATTTTAGCCTATCATGACAAGGATATTAAGAATTATATATTGTGAATATTTTTATAATTGAAATAATTTGAATAAAATATGTTAAATTTCAATACACTGTATAGAATTTATACGATATTATTTATTTCAGCACCTTCATTTGCAGCTTTAGTTAAATAAATTTTTTCAATTTTATCTGAGAATTTATCTAATAATTCTTCTTTGATTTTAAGTGCTTTATGATCATTTTCTACTAATCCATATAGTGCAGGACCCCAGGAACTCTGACCTCTAGCTAGCACACCTTTTTTTACCATAAAATCAATTATTTTTTCTGAATAGATTGAACTATATTTTCCTCCCTGGCTTTTAGAAAAATAATCTGCAGCATTATCTTCAATAATATTTAGATGGCTGCTGAATTCTTTTATCCTTTTTTCTTCTATAGCAGGCAGCATCCCCAAAAGTAAATGATGAGAATTTTCTGCACATGTTTCAACTGTCATTTTTTCTATATTATTAAAAGTTTTTATTTCCTTTTTACCGGCCATTTTCTCTTTTTGAGCGAATGGAATGACTATTAAAAATGTCCAATCTGATGGTATCGTTTTATGATAAACTATTGGTGGTAAATAATCATCATTGTTTTTTTCTGAAACTGGCCTGCCAGCATCAACTATAAATCCCCCCTGATAAAAAGCGCCAAAGCCTATTGCCGAACGGCTGTGTTTGCGATCTACTATCTCAGCAAGTTCCTTGGGCGCTAAATCTAAATTATAGAGCCTATTTATTCCTTCAGCTACTGCCAGTCCAAATTGAGTCCCTGAACCAAGCCCATTATGTTCAGGCAGAAGTTTTTTGATTTTAATTTTGACCCCATAATCTTTAGCTATTAATTTTCTCTGCTTCAGCTTTTCTAAAAATTTTTCGATTATAATTTTATTTTTCTCTTTTTTTAAACCTTCAACTTCAATTTTATCACTTTTCTCCAATTTGATTAACGTATACGGATTTTTAATTGCTGCTCCAGTTCCTCCATAAACTCTTCCCAAAGCTCCATTAAGATCTAACTGTCCAAAATGTATTCTAGCTGGAGTTTTAATTTCTATCAAGATAACCACTCCTGTGATTAAAATTATTGTTTTCCAATTTATTTTCTAAAAAATCTAATGTTTTTTTTGTGTCTTTATTTCCTGTTTTAATAATTACTCTTTTATTAATGCTTAGGAAATCAATTAAATCCTTTTTATCTTTTGTAATACCAATTCTAGATGCAATAACTGCAGCTTCCAGCAGTAAATTATTAGCTCTATTAAAACCGATATATTTTCTATTTTCTTTTTTTTCTAAAATTTTTACCTCAACTCTATATTTTTTCCCACAATCTTTAATTTCCAGTACTTTAAAGTGATAATAACTGCAGCAGTCATTTAAATAATATAATTTATTTTTTATAATTTCGGAAACGGCTATTTTCTCCGAACTTAAAGCAGCTTTTATCAAATATTCGGCTTTATCAACTATATTAATTATGCCAATATCCTTTATCTTTAAATTTAAAAAAGTACTGCTTTTTTTATAGAGATTAAATATCGCCCTGCTTTTAAAAAATTCAACGCCAACTGCTGAAAAATGAATCTCACCATTTTTATTAACTGTTGTTATCACTGTTTCAGTTATCATTATTTTTCTCCTTGAAATTAGAATTTAAATATCCCCAGTTAAGTTCATCTTCCTGTCGATAATTTTTAGATAAATTTATAGCTGTATATGCTTTCTGGAGTTCTTTGCCAAGATAAAAAGCATGAGATGGTTCTTCAGCATTCTTTAACTTTGAAAATAATTCTCCAATATTTTTACCCCTATAAGCTTCTTTAGCATTAAAAATATTTATTGCTTCACCATCATTTAAAATTCTATAATTGCTGTCTGTAATTGAATCTTTTATTTCTTTAACCTCATCTCTGCTGTAATTTCTATCTTTTCTATCTTTGAAGTTAAGCAGCAGATCAGATAATTTATTCGGCAAACTGTTTTCCTGAGCTGCATGAGAAATAATTTTAAGAGCCAGATCTAATTCTTTAACAGCACCACGAGTTTTAAAAGAAGCTTCTGTTGTTAAAAGATATTTGATATTTAACTCTACTGCCAGGGCCGCAGTTAAAAAATTTAAGCCTGTGCTGTCACAATCACTTAACTCAATTAAATTTCCAACTCCAATCATCATATCCTGCTTTAAATTTTCAGCTTCAGCTAATTTTAAATACCTAAAAAGTGACTGGCTGAAACCAAAATTAATAGGATCAAGAATCGGATCTACTATATAATTTTTTAAACCTTTTTTTTCTACTTCCTTGATATTTTTAAATAAAGACTTTAAGTTTCCCTGCTCAGGATCTGGAATAATAACCGGTAAATAACTGACATCATAATTTAAAGCTTCAATATTATGACTATTTATGCTTAATAAATAATCAATGCCTGTTTTAGAAGCTCTAATAATTTCATCTTGATTAAAAGTATCAATACTGAGTTTATAATCTTTTTCTTTTAAAGAATAAATAACCTCTTCTAAATGAGGAAACTCCCGGCCATTAACACATCCAAGATCAATTATATCTGCACCACTTTGATGATAATAATCCGCAATTTTTATTATCTGACCTAGATCCATTAAAGCTGCTTCATTAATTTCAGCAATAATTTTATGGCCTCTTTTTTTCTGACTAAAATCTATTTTAGGTGCTTTTTTACCAAAAAATTCTGGCAAATCAATGATTTCTTCAGGTCCCCTGATAAATTTAATCTTATTATTTTTAATTTTTGTTTTTATTTTTTTTATTTCAGCCCGAGAACGGCCAGGTAAAATTATTTCTAAATCTTGCTCACTATTTAAATTCATTATTTCAGCTTTTTTTAAATTTCTAATAATAAAATCACTGTCCATTAAAGCAGCAACTGTAATTGGCATTTTTAAAATTTGATAGTCAAAATCTAAATTTAATCTGGATAATGATTTTTTTAAAGATGGATATGCAAGCTTTCCTGTTATAAATATTCGTTTAAGCATGATTCCACCTCTTCTGGTTTCGAAATTACTCGGGTACCAGTTATTTGTGATAATTTTTCTGTATTTTTTAGATCAATTTCTCGTGGAAAAACATCAACTTCTTTATCAGGAGCAGCCGAAACAAGATTTTGATCTATATCTGTTGGTAAAATTACCACAGGCAGCTTTGATTTGCCAGCATGGGCCAGCATATTACTAACTAAAGTATCAGAAATCCCCAGTACAAATTTAGCAGCAGTATTTGAAGTTGTTGGTGCAGATATTAATAAATCATAATAACCCTTATATATTCTTCCCATAATTGGCGCGCTTGCAGAATTATCTCTGTGAATTTCACAGTTTAAATCTTCTAAACGATGATAAAATTTATAAATCTTTAAAACCTCATAAGCTGCTTCACTTAAATAAATATCAATTTTTAATTTTTGATGTTCTGCTAAACTTTTTTCTAGCTGATCAATACTCTCCTTAAGCAGATGGCCAGCTCCAGTTATACACCAAGCAGCTTGATATAGTACTTCATCATTTTCAATTAAAGCTACTTCTTTTTTACCCAATGATCCATTATGAAAAGCTGAAGCAATTAAAACTCCTGAAAAATCCATTCTTTTTAATTCTTTAATATCTCTGTAGTCTTTAACTCCTCCACCAGTTATAAAATTAAGCTCAGGAAATTTCAATTTAAGTTCTTTGATATATTTTGAAATACCTGCAGCAGTACCAACATTAGCTAAATCAAGTATAATGAAATTTTCTATACCAAAATCAGTCATTTCATTTATAACTTCTTCTAAATTTTTGTCCTGCCACTCTTGAATATTATGAATTAAATTTCCTGATTTTAAGTCTACACTAATTATAATTCGAGAATTAAATTCGGCTAGATCTTTTAAAAAAGATAAACTTTCAATTGTTTCTGTAGCTATAACTGCATAATCTAAAAATTCTTTTAAATAAGGAATTGGAGAATTATTTTCAGCAAAAGCAGCATCAAGAATTATTTCTAAGTCAGGATATTGTTTTTTAATTTCTTTGATATCTTCTAAATTATTTCCTTTACCTAAAATTGCATCTAAATCAGCTATATAAATTTTTCTAATTCCCAATTTCTTATAAAAAGCAGAAGCAACTTCTAACGGGCTCTTCTCGGTTTTAGCCAAGATTCTACTTTCAACCTCTTTATATTCATTTCTTTTGCCAGCAACTGCTCTTACTACAATTGATTCTTTGATATCAATTACTGCAACTGCATCCAAGTTTTTCACTCCCTTTCGATATTATACTTGTTTAGTTTATTATATAAAGTAGCGCGACTGATATTTAAGATTGATGCTGCCTTTGAAATGTTATTATTACTTTTCTTTAGAGCATTCAATACAGCATCTCTTTCTGCAGCTTCAAGACTCATTGTTTTTACTTTTGTTTTCTCAGTGTTTTGTGGTTTTTTTAATTCTTTTGGAAGATGTTCTGGTTTTATTACTTCATCATCTAAAGCAAATGTAATAATCCCTTCTATCATATTTTCTAATTCTCTTACATTTCCGGGCCAATTATATTCTAAAAAAAATTTTTTGCTTTCTTCTGCTACTTTTTTATCTGGTATTCCAAATTTTTGACAGTGAATTTTTATAAAATTATTTACCAGAATCATAATGTCATCTTCTCTATCTTTTAATTTAGGAATTGGAATTCTAATGACATTAAGTCTATAATATAAATCTTCTCTAAATTCTCCCTTTTTAACTTTATCAATTAGTCTTGATTTTGTTGCAGTAATTATTCTTACATCTATTGGCAGTGCATGTGTCCCACCAATTCTTGTAACTTCTCTTTCCTGAATAACCCTTAATAAGTTTTGCTGAGCTGAAAGTGTCATTTCCTCTATTTCATCTAAAAAAATCGTACCTCCATTTGCTAGTTCAAATTTACCAGGACGGCCTCCTCTTCTTGCTCCAGTAAATGCCCCTTCTTCATAACCAAAAAATTCGCTTTCTACCAGATCTTTTGGAACAGCACCAACATTTACTGCTACAAAAGGGCTGTTTTTACGATGATTATAATTATGGATTGCCTGAGCAAACATTTCTTTTCCAGTACCACTTTCTCCAACTAACATAACTGTTGAATCATTTCTGGCTGCAATCTGTGAAACTTCAATTGCTTTTTCCATATTTGAAGAATTGGTGATAATATCTGTAAAGGAATATCTTGCTTTTGAGCCAGTATTGGGAGCTGATTTATCATTTTTGTTTTTTAATATTTTTTCTGCCGGTATTTTATCTGTAAAAGCGAAAGCAAATAATTTAACTATCATTTCCAATAAGTTATTATCAAATTCACCAGTATAAAAAGCAGCAATGCTCCCCTTTAAATTATCATATTTATCTAAAATAGGATAAGCTGTAGAATTATATGCTGTAAGGTATTTAAAATAATGCTCTCTTGTCTTAACTGTAGCTGGTTTTTTAGAATAAAGAGCTAAGCCAGCTGCATTTGTTCCTAAATAAAACTCACTAAAATTTTCACCATTTTTTAAATTTATAAATTCATTTAAATGATTTTTTGCAGAAAGCACATAACCTTCTTTATCAGTTATGAAAAAAACTGCAGAAATTTCACTTAAATTTTCTCTAAATTCAGAAGCTATTAAATCAAACTTATCTTTTATATCTCGATTTTTATTTATTCTTTTTTCAAGTTCTTTTCTATTCAACAATACTTTATTTTCAAAACTATCAGTTTTTAAACCATAGTTGCTGCTCCGATTCCATGATTCTTTAATTACTTCTCTCAGAGGAGTATATTTTCGATCAATATTTGTCAAAAGACTTTGGAAATCAGAATTATCTACTGGCATCTTATACTCCTTTCCTAACTATATTTATATTATGCTATATATATAATTCTCTAAATATAATTTTTATCCTTCTTAAAAAGAAAAAACTCCACAAATCAGTGAAGTTTAAATTCAATATGAATTAGGACCGGACAATTATCCTAAATGTAATTTAATTAAAATATATTAATTCTTTTTCCTTTAAGTTTAATAATTCTTCGAAGCGATTCTTCAATTCTTTTTTCACTGATTCTTCCATTTTCAACAGCTGCTATCACTGCTTCTATTGCTTGCTTCTGTTTATCATAACTGTGTGAAATTAAAACTATATCAGCTCCAGCTTCAATGGTTTTAACTGCTCCTGCAGCTGTGCCAAAAAAATTTGTAATTGCTCCCATTTCCAGATCATCAGTAATAATTACACCCTCAAAATTTAGCTCTTCTCGCAATAAATCATTTAAAACTGCTTTTGATAAAGTAGCAGGAATCCCAGCTTCCGACTCAATAGTTGAAAAATATATATGGGCAACCATAATACTATCAACACCAGCTTCTATAGCTTTTTTAAAAGGATATAATTCAACCTGATCAAGTCTTTCTCTAGAATGATTAATAACCGGTAGATCAAAATGAGAATCTACTGCAGTATCTCCATGACCGGGAAAATGTTTTGCAGTTGCAATAATACCTTCAGCCTGTAGACCTTTTATATAGGCCACTCCCATTTCTGCAACTAAGATAGGATCTGCTCCAAAAGATCTCTCACCAATAACAGGATTAGCTGGATTGTTATTTACATCAAGTACAGGTGCTAAATTAACATTAATTCCAAGCCCTTTTAACTCTTTGGCTGTAACTGCAGCTGCTTTTCTGCTTAGTTCTTTATCTCCTGTGGCTCCAATTTCAATATTTGCAGGAAAATATGTTAAATCTTTAATCCTTCTAACTTTTCCGCCTTCTTGATCAACTGATATAAAAAGTGGTATACCAGCTCCACTATCTAAAGCTAATTCTTGCAAATTTTTAGATAAAGAAGCTGTCTGTTCTAAGTTTTCTATATTTCTGGTGAAGTATATTACCCCACCTATATGATAATTTTCTATTAAATCTTTAATCTCTCTATCAATACTTTTAGATTGAAAACCTACTTGAAATAATTGTCCTACTTTTTCTTCCAGCGACATATTTTTTAATTTGTAATCTATTAAATAATTAGCGCCTGATTTAAAAAAGTTAACAAGATTAAAACCTTTATGATAATTGTTATCTGCGGCAGTAATAGGATATGAAATTATTAATAGTAAAGATAATAAAATTAAAAAAGTTTGTTTTTTCATATAGTTCCTTTCTGCAAAAAGTTTATCTGATTTTTTTCAATCTCTACCTTTATATTTCCACAAATATGAGCTTAATCCTTCAAAAAAACTCCACATTTCTGTGGAGTTTATATCTTTTAGCTCATTAAATATTTTCTTTTTATTCCCTGATGATAAGGAGCTCGTTCTTTAATATAATTAAATAACAGTTTTGCTTCTTCATTTTCTCCTTTAGCAATTAATGATAATCCCATTAGATATTTGCAGTGAATTTTATTTTTTTCGTCCAAATCTGCATCAAATACTAAAAAGTCAGGTAAGGAAACTGCAAAATAATCAATTTCTACCTCATCAAAAAAATGTTTTTCTCCATAATCATAAAGACTATTAAACTTAGAAAGCGCTTCTTCTTTTCTTCCCAATTCTTCTAATGCCAGCCCCTGATAAAAAATCATATGTGCTGGTTGATCATTATAATAAAGCATATCTGATAAATCATCTGATCCTACTGCAGCTTTTTCAAAATAGATTTTTGCTTTTTCAATCTCATTATTTTTCTTATAAATCAAAGCTTTATAATAATCAAGATCATTATCTTTAGCTATAGGTAATTTCCCTTCTCCTAAATTCTCAGGATAGCTTCTTGCTGCCTCTAAAAATTCGTTTGCTTTATTGTAATTTCCCTTTTCTATATTTTCTTTAGCCAGTTCTATATTTGCAAATTTGTACTGAGAGGTAACTTTACCTTCCCCACCTTCCCAGGGATGAAAATGTCGTTCTAATAACAATTCCAAAGCTTTTTTATGATTAGAAAGATTATTTTCTAAAGTAACATATTCTGTATATAAATCATCTCTTTCTTTTACGAGATTCATATATTTATCTAAAAAATCTTTTCTTTTTTGATTTGAATATCCCAGCTTTTTATATAACTGATCCAACTCATAAAGTATTCTGCTGTCATCATTATTTATTTTAAAAGCTTTTTCTAATGATTTTTTACTTTTTTCCTTTTTAGCTAGTTTATTATAATAAGCTAGAGCTAAATTTCTATGAATTACAGCAGTTGAATTATCTATATCTCTTGATTTTTCCCATAATTTTATAGCTTTATCATATTGTTTTTTATCATAATACAAATTACCCAGATAGTAGGGAGCTTTTGCATCTTGAGAATTAATTTTTATTGCTGATTCCAAAACATTAATAGAAGTTAACTTATTTGGAAAACAGTAATCAGAATTTGCAGCTGCAGCTTTATCATAATAAATTTTAGATTCATTTATATTAGCTATTTCTAAATGATAATAGGCTAAATAATAATATATCATTGGATATATATTTAATTCATCTGTTTTATTATTAGATAAATAAATTTCTAAAATATCGATTGCTTCTTGATATAAAAATGCCTTTCCATAATCACGAGCAAGTTCTAAAAAGTTATGATGATCATTTCTTAAAATATTTAAAATATCATTTTTAGCAACTTCAACAGCTTTTCTTTCGCCTCTTCTTTTTTTAATAAAGTATAATTCACTTCTAGCAGCAAAATCTAATTTGTCAATTTTTATAGTTTCTTCTGCAAATTTTTCTGCTTGATTTAACTTATCTAATTTTCTTAAAAGTGCAGTTTTAAGGTTCCTAGATTTAGTATTATGATAATTTTTAATTATAGATTTTTCAATATATTCAAGAGCATCTGTAATTTCTTTTTTTCTATAAGCTAGTGCTGCAAGTTCATAATAACCGCTATCCTGCCAGTTCCCAGACCAAATAGCCTTATGAAAAGCCTCAAAAGACTTATGATACTTTTTTTGATATTTTAAAGACAAACCCAGATTATAATATGCTTCACTATCATATGGATTCGGATTTCTGTCAGTTAATCTTTCAACAGCACGCTCAAAATATTTTTCGCTTTCAACAAATAACCCTCTTCTTAATAATAACCTCCCATATGCATTATTAATTCGAATATCATACGGATCTCTTTTTAAACCTTCCAGGTAATAAGGATCTGGATCATAAGTTGCATGTCGGTATTGTTCTAAATGAACAGCAGTTAAATATAACTCTTCATTTGTTTGAATTTCCTCTGGCTTTTTTGCAGCCTCTGCAGGATCAGGAGTTTTTAATAATTTTTCTGCTGCAGGTGAATAAGAAATCAATTCATTATTATCGCTATCTAATAATTTTAAAGTATAATTTGATTTTTGGGTTAATTTATTTATTTCTACTTTTTTATTATAAGAAAATTTAGGATCTAAATTTATTTTTTCACTGAATAAAATATTTTTGTTTTCAGATAAAATTATTTTTAAGTTACTTTTTTTAGAAGTTGAATAAATAGATATCTCTGCTTCTTTTTTATCAATTTCTAAGTTTAATAAATAATCTTTAGAAGCATTTTTTACTTCGCCTAAACCTTTGTAAGGCATAAAATATTGCTTAAAAGTTTTTTCTTCCTGTGGCTGTATCCAGGTAAAGTCTGGTTGATTATCTGTATATACTCCTGTCATTAATTCTATATATTCACCAGTACCATAATCTGTTAGATTTTGATACCATCTCTGTCCAAAATCACCTGTTCCCCAGGTCCACTGTTTTTTACCTGGTGAGATATGATGATTTGCAACATGAAGGATTCCAGCCTCTTTTGAATAATCATAACCTCCAACAAAATTATAATCAGAATGATATGCCATATATGAAGTTGGTACAGGTATGTTTTTATATTTTGAAATATCTACTCCAGCTGAATAATCAACTTTATAATATTCTCCAGTTGCTATTGGAAATTTTGATACATCTCTTTTTCCATGATCAAATACAGCATTTACATCTGGCGGGAAAATTGATTTGTAATATTCATTGACAGCTACTGCAGGGTTGGCCCACCAAAGAAATGTCTGTGGAAGTTCAGTTTTATTATATAACTGTCCTATTATTTCTAAATATGCTTTATCTGGATAAAGTTTAAACCCAGCCATTCCTTTTGTTCCATACATTCTATCAATTTCACTGACCCAGACTACAGCACTACCATCATCATGGGTTTCATAAGAATATTCCACCGGACTATAAGTTGAAGGACGGTGATGCTGAGGCCAGTTGAACTCAATCCCTCCTGCAATCCAGGGGCCAGCCAATCCCACTAAAGCTGGTTTTATGACCGGATTGTAATATACAAAATCGTAGCCATTTGTTTTATCATAAGCCCTCTGGATTCTGCCACCTAATTCAGGTAGAATTTCTATTTTTAAATATTCATTTTCTAAATAAATCATCTTATATTCTTTCATGATTTTATTATCATAAATTTTTTCAATTACTGGAAGAGGATAAACTTTACCTGAACTCCCCTGATAAACCCTTTTATCTAGAAACATTGGATTTTTATCAGCATTTCCTACAGGATATGTTTCAATTTCTACCATTTCCTCCCACACTTTAACACTAATTTTTTCAGACAATTTGATCATCTCCTCTGATTAATTATTATACTCTAATTTTATCTAAATTTAACTACTGGCACAATGGACTTAACTCTTAAAAAGATGCACTATATTCTTATTTTATTTGAAATATTAAGAAAAATGAAATATAATATATTTATGATGAATAAAAGAAAACAGGAAGGCTTTAAAAATGAAATAATTACTGTGATTCCAAAAAAGATAATCGATAATTTATCTATCAATCCACTGATTAAAAATCTTTATATTACAGATATTGGCTTTTTCCCCAATGCAAAATATCATTATCGTAAAAGAGAGGAGGGCAGCAAAACTCATATACTTATTTACTGTACAGCTGGAAAGGGCTTTATTAAAACTGAAAAAAAACAGCAGAATCTAAACAAAGGTGATATTTTATTTATTCCAGCTAATTTGGCCCACAACTATGGGTCTTTAGCTGATAACAGCTGGGATATTTACTGGCTTCATTTTGCTGGTGAAAATGTGGGCTACTATTTTAAAGATAAGTTAGAAGAGATTATAATATCTTCACCAGATCTTGATAAGTTTCCACTTATTTTTAAATTATTTAATATTTTACTTGGAACTTTTAACAGAGGTTTTACCAAAAAAAACTTAATTTATGCATCACAAACCTTAGGACATCTGCTTGCTGTTATTTATTTTTCTGATAATGCTAAAATAAGAGTTGATCAGCAGAGTGCTTATGTTGAGAAAACTATTGATTATATGCAGCAGAATCTTGAAAAAAATTTAAGCCTGCAGGAACTTGCTGATCTGAATAATTTATCAAAAAGTCAATTAACCAATGTTTTTAACGAAAAAACTGCTTATTCACCAATAGATTTTTTTATCCATTTAAAAATAAAAAAAGCCTGTCAGCTTCTCGATCTCACACAGCTAACAGTTAAAGAAATATCACAAAAATTAAATTATAATGATCAATATTATTTTTCTAGAATTTTTAAAAAAATCATGGGTTTAGCTCCAAGCAAATATAGAAAAGTTGAGAAAGGTTAATTTATTATCTATAAAATAAATTTTTATGATGAAAGTAATTTAAACTCTAGAACTTGAATTAATAATTTAATTCAAGTTCTAGAGAAAATTCATAAACATCTCCAGCTTTAATTATATTAATTTTATTATTTTTTATAGCTTTATTTACTGAATCATAATAACCGTCTGCAGGTTCAAAGGCACAGTTATAATCACCTTTAAATCCTCCCTCTGTCAGCCAGAAACCAAGGTAAGGGAGTTTTTCTCTGTCAAAATTAATTTTAATTCCTATATTTTTTTCAGGATAAAACACTGAACAGCTGCCAGCATTTATTTCACCTAAAACATAATATTTTTCACATTTTTTTTCTTTTTTATTATTAACCCTGTCTAAAAAATAAGAATTATTAGATTTATCTTTTGTAACTGGAAACTGATGAATTTCACCTTTTTCTCCCAGATATTTGCTTTCCATTACATTTTCAATTTTTTCTACTCCTTCTGGAAATTGAAGTTCCATATCCTGACTATATTTTATTAAACAGTGCATTGCCCAGATTGCTGGCAGCTCTTTTTGAGATTCATTTTTTATTTTATAATCTATTTTCAATTTATTATTTTCTAAATAGATCTTTTTTTGATAATTATAATCTAAATAACTACTGTAATAATTTAAAACCAATTTTCCTGCAGCTATTTTATAATCAAATTTAGCAGACCAGATTTCTCCATGATCAGGATATATAATTTCTCTGTCATTATAATTTAACCTGGAAGCATCTATATTGGGAAAACAGTCATCAAAACCGGAACAATCATATTCTTCAAACACACTATCAAATTCTGGCTTTTTGTAACTATCATCTTTATTTTGAAATAAAAACTCAAAATCTTTTTCTTTACTGTATATTGAAGCTATTTTAGAACCGATTTCTGGTAATATTATAATTGAAATATAATCATTTTCCATTTTTAGAGCTTTTGTTTTTTTGAATGTAGTTTCTATAATTTTCATTATTTAAGCTCCTTAAAGCTTTTCTAAAAAATAAGCTTTTTAAATACTATTTACTGCGCTGCTTTAAAATATCTAGATAAATTGCAATTAATAAAACAGATCCTCTAACAACATACTGATAAAAAGTAGCTACATTGAGTAAATTTAAAGCATTGGAAATCATCCCCATAATTAAAACACCAACAACTACTCCACTTATTGTTGCTATACCACCATTTAAAGATACTCCACCCAAAACACAAGCCGAAATTACATCAAGTTCAAGACCTTGAGCAGCATTTGGTTGACCACTTGTCATTCTTGAAGCTAATATTACACCTGCAAAACCTGCCATAAATCCCTGAGCAGAAAATATTATTATTTTAGTTAAATCAACATTTATTCCGGCCAGTTCAGCTGCTTTTGTATTTCCACCAATTGCAAGTGTATTTTTACCAAAAACTGTATTGTTTAGTAAAATACCAAAGATAATAAATGAAAAAACCATAATAAGTATTGGTGTAGGAATTCCAAAAATAGAACTGTTTCCTAATTTAAAAAAACCTGCTGTAGAAATACCAACTGCACGTCCATTTGATAAGATAAAAGCCATACCTCTAAAAATCATTTGAGTGGCTAAAGTTGTAATTAATGCGTTTAATCCCAATTTTGCAATAGAAAAACCATTTATTACTCCCACTAAGACTCCTGCAAGAAGTCCTGTTATAATACCTGCCCATACGCTTCCTGTACTATTAATAACAACAGCTGTAGTAATCCCAGAAAAAGCAACTGTTGAACTTACAGAAAGGTCAAAATCACCACTTGCTAAAGCAAACATCATTGTATTAGCAATTAAACCAATAGTAACTACTGAGAGTGCAAGACCAACCATATTGCGCCATGTTAAAAAATAAGGAACAAAAATTGAAAGTAAGATAAACATTGTTATAAATATCAAAATTATTGTATAATTATTATATAAGTATTTAATTCTACTTTTAGTAGTTTCTGACATAATATTAGATCCCCCTATTCATAATTAAGAAACTGGCAGTGCCATAGATAATATTTTTTCTTCTGTATATTCTTCTCGACTTAAAGATCCTATAATTTCTCCAGATCTCATTACAACTACTCTATCTGAGACTCCCATTACTTCTGGTAAATCACTTGAAACAAAAAGTATACCCTTACCTTCTGCCGCTAAATTATACATTATTTTATAAATTTCATATTTTGCTCCAACATCAATACCTCTGGTTGGCTCATCCATTAAAAATACATCAATATCTTCACTTAACCATCTAGATAAAATCACTTTTTGCTGATTTCCACCCGAAAGATTGACGGCTAGTTGATCACGAGAAGGAGTTTTAATATCTAGATTATTAATAAACTCATCTGCAGTTTCTTTTTCAGCCTTTTTATTTAAAAAGAAGTTATATATAAGATGATGTCTTCTACTGCTAATATTAATATTTTCACTTACTGAACGAATCCCAATAATACCCTCATCTTTTCGATCTTCAGGCAGCAGACAAACATTATTCCTGATAGATTCTTTAGGATTTTCTAGAGAAACTTCTTCTCCTTTAACTTCAATCCTGCCTGCTTCAATTTTTTCTAAACCATATAGTAGTTTAAATAATTCTGTACGTCCTGCTCCAACAAGACCAAAAATACCAACTACCTCACCTTCATGTACTGTTAAATTAATATTCCTTTTAACTCCTTTTCCCCTAATGTTTTCAATATGAAAAATTTCTGCTCCTTTATCTCTTTCTTCATATCCATATATATCATTAAGTTCTCGACCAACCATTTTTTTAACAATTAACTCATGCGTAACTTCTTCCATATTTCTAAATGTTTCAATATGTTTACCATCTCTAAAAACAGTACAGCTATCACAAATTTTAAAAATTTCTTCCATTCGGTGTGATACATAAATAATAGCTTTGCCATCATCTTTTAATCTTTCTATAATATCAAATAAATGTTTAATTTCTCTGTCAGAAAGAGAACTTGTTGGTTCATCAAAAGCTATAATTTTAGCATCCTGCATTAAAGCTTTACCAATTTCAATCATTTGTTTTTGGGCAATTGAAAGGTCTTTGACTTTAGTTTTAGGATTAAAATTCTCCATCAGCATTTTTATCTGTTCAACAGCTTTTTCTTTTAGCTTTTTTTTGTCTACGAATCCTTTTTTGTTTGGGTAATTACCAATCATCAAATTTTCTGCAACTGTCATTTCTGGTACTAAATTTAATTCCTGATATATTACAGCTATTCCAGCATCTAAAGCATCTTTAGTATTAGAAAAATCCATAGTTTTATTTTTAATTAATATTTCACCCTGATTAGGAGTTAAGGCACCACTCAATGTGTGCAGAAGTGTAGATTTACCTGCTCCATTTTCGCCTACAAGTCCATGAATACTTCCACTATTAACTCCAAAAGAAATTTCATCAAGTGCTTTTACGCCTGGAAAAGTTTTTGTTATGTTTTTAAATTCTAAATGATAACCCATAAATTTACTCCTCTCTAATAGTCAAGAGTAATAGAGGGGATTATCCCCTCTATTATAATTATATTATTCTAATTCTTTATAATTATCTCTTGTCATTATTTGACCTGTTGTCCAGGTAACTTTTGGAGGCTCTTCTCCATTTTTAATCCATTTGTACATTAATTCAGCAGTTTCATAACCATGTCTGCGAGCACTTAATTTCACAGAAGCATAAAAACCTGTTTCTTCGTCTTTTTCAAATTCATTTGTAACAAAATTAGAGCCATTTATTCCAATACCTATAACATTCTCTGCACCAAAACCCTGACCTTCAAGAGCTCTAATTGCTCCAATTACTGAAGAATCATTTCCACCAGCAACTATCCATTTATCAAAATCTTCATGCTTAGTTAAAGCAAAGTTAGCAGCATTAAATGAGCCTTCGGTGTCCAGTGTCTGCATAGGACTTTCAAATACCTGATCTTCAGGAAATCCGTTTTCTAACAATACATCTGTTGCACCTTGAGTTCTTTCAGTAATAGTTGGGAGTTGATCAAAAGTCATTACTAAGTATCCTACTTCATCATAGTTCCAATCTCTTTTGTCCATCTGTTCTACTAAAGTTTCTCCAACTAATTGACCAATATCATAAGCTGAAATTCCCATATGTGGTACTTCTTCCATTGCTTCACCATCAGAACCTACAAATCTGTCATCAACAGACATTACTTTTAAACCATTCATATCAGCTTTGGCTTTAATAGCTGGTCCTAATTTAACATCTGGTGTACAAATAATAAAACCCTGTGCTCCCTGTGCTGCTAAATTATCAATAGCAGAAAGCACCTGACCTCCATCAGTTCCACCAATTTTAACTAATTCAAAACCATAATCATCTGCAGCTTCTTCAGCAAATTTCCATTCATCTTGAAACCAAGCTTCTTCAGGTTGTTTTACCATAAATCCAATTTTTACATCCTGAGCAGCGGTTACTGAAATTGCACCCAACACCATAATTAAAGTTAATAATAAAATAAGTTTTTTCTGCAAAATATTCTCCTCCTATTGTTTTATTTTAATTAAAATAAAAAGCAAAAACTAAAAATTCACCCCCTTTATTAAGTTAAATTTTTCAAAAAAGACATAAAACCCCCTCAGACAGTATAAACTACTGACTAAGGGGGCCTTCATGACCTCAAATTATTCTGTCAACCATTAACAGAATATTGTTTATTTTTTTCTAGTATAACATTAATATTTTGAAAAATCAAATTTTTTTAAAATATTTTTAATATTGGTTAATTTCAGGTTTTAGGTAGTATTTTGGCAATTTAAACTTTTGATTATTAAATTATTTAAATTTTTGATCTGCCTCAATAATCTCTTTAGCTATCATAATCATTTTCTTATTATGATCATTACTCTTTTTTTGCAGAAATTTCATTGCTTCTTTTTCTTTGATGTTTTTTCTATCCATAACAATACCTTTGGCTCTTTCAATTATTTTTCGGGCTTCTAAAGCTTTTTTGCTGTCATCTAATTCTGATAAAAGTTTTTTAAACTCTTCAAATCGAGCTCTAGCAATATTTATTGCTGGTTTAATGTCATTGCTGTCAACTGGTTTAATTAAATATGCGAATGCTCCAGCTTTAGAAGCTCGATTAATTAGTTTCTCATCATTATAACCGGTTACAATAATTGCAGGTATAAATTTTTCATTATTAATTTTCTTAATGGCTTCTATCCCATCCATTTTAGGCATATTAATATCTATTATTATTAAATCTGGTTCTTTTTCTAAAGCTAATTCAACTGCCTCAACACCATCAAATGCTTGTCCAATAACCTGATGTCCAAGTTTTTCAATATTTGATTTTAGACCCATTGAAATAATTGATTCATCCTCAGCTAAAAGTATTCTTAATGATTTTTGCATTTACATCAATCAACTCCCTTATTCAGGTATAGTTATTTCTACTTTGGTACCCGGGCCAGCTTGATTTGGATTAATTATTATATCACCTTTAAACTGCTGTTTAATAATTGAATATACAATTGAAAGACCAAGACTTTCTTGTTCTTCAATCTTAAAGTTTTCATCAATACCCCTACCATTATCCTTAACAATAAGTTTTATCTGATTATTATTTTTAAATGATGAAATCTCTATAACTCCCTCTTCTTTATCCTTAAAAGCATGTTCAATACAGTTACTTAAAATCTCATTGAAAACTAAAGCAGTGGCTGAAGCTTTGGCATAAGAAATAAAAATATCATCTATTTTAACTTTAAATTCTATTTTATTATTATTTAAAAATTCAATAATAACCTCAAATATATCGTGTAAGTTGATTATACTTCTGCCTAAACTATCTTTAGATAAAAGGTCATGTACTGCTGCAATACTTTTAATCCTGCAGATAATATTAGTTAAAATCTCATCAGTATTTTTCGGATTTTTATTAATAAAATCTTTCTGCAGAGTTATTAAACTAATTATATACTGCAGATTATTTTTTATTCTATGATGACTTTCCTGTAAAAGTGTAGACCTACCCATTAATCTTGTATCTTCAATTGCAATCGCAGCCTGTTTAGCAAGAGTTGTTAAATATATATTTTCTTCTTTAGAATAATTATAAGATTTTTTATAACTAAAGGCTAGTTGAATAATACCACTCACATGAGATCTTATTAATACAGGAATTACAATTATTGATTTTACATTGCTGCTTTTATTTGCAAATATATCATCAAATCCTCTATCATCTTCTGTAATAAAAAATATTTTTTCATTTCTGGTGATTTCAAATAACTTTTCTTTTTTTATTTCACTAGTAATTTTTTTGTTTGATTCATATTTAAATGTATCAATAAAAGATTTTGTGTTTTCATCTATTAACTTGATTACACACTTATCTGCTTTTGTAAAATCACTGCTGTATTCAGCAAGCAGTTTTAAAACATCTTTAAGTTCATAATTTGAGGTTAAGAATTCTGTTGCTTTAAAAACTGTATTTAATATTTTTTGAGTTTCATCTTCTAGAAGTGAATTAGAGTTTTCATTATCATAATTTCCAAGCATTAAATTTAAAATTTTATTCTGATTTAAATTAGCTTCTGCTTTAGAAATAGTTCCTATTATGGAACCCATATAAATAACAGATATCCTATCTGCAATTTTTAAAGCATCTTTCCACTGTTTAGTTATATATATAATCGATCCACCTGTTGATTTATATTCATATATTTTATTGTAGAATTTTTTTATAGATTCTACACTTAAACTATCTGTTGGCTCGTGCATAATAACTATTTTAGGTTGATTATAAAGTATTTTTGCTATCGAAAGCTGTTTCTTTTCATCCTTAGAAAGATTTGAAACATTTTTTTTGAGTTTTAAATCTAAATCCATGAAAGTTAAGATTTTTTCAGCCTTTTTTTTAGCTTTCATTTTATTAATAAATGGTAAAAATCTAAATTTAGGATAATTATTTAAACATAGGTTTTCTTCTATAGATAATTGCTCAACTAATGAAGAACTGTTAAAGAGAAAATCAACTCCATTTTCTCTTAAGATAGCTATTTTATTTTCTAATAATTTATTATCTAAATAAAAGCTACCCTTGACATTTATTAATCCTGCTATTGCTTTTGTTAAATTCTTTTTGCCAGAACCTTCAAGGCCAATAACTGCATGAACTTCTCCTTTTTTTAATTTTAAATTAAAATTATTGAGTTTAGAATTTTTTTCTTTAGGAGTATTAAGATTGATAATTTCAAAAAATGGTTCTGACATAATTTCACCTCACTAAAATTTAATTAAAATATACTATTTAGCCAAATTACACATAATATATTTATAATTTTCTGGCTCCATTGCCAGGGTTACTAACATAAACCTCAGCCTCAATCCCGGTTTTTTCTTTATATTTAACTTTAATGTTTTTCACAAAGTCGTCTAGTTTATCTTTTTTGACTAAATTAACAGTACAACCACCAAAACCAGCCCCAGTCATTCTGGCTCCTGTTATATTTTCATCAGCTGCCAGATTAACCAAAATATCTAATTCTTTACAGCTAACCTCATAATCTTTACTTAAACTTTTATGAGAAGCATACATTAATTCACCAAATTTAAGCATATCATTAGCTTTTAATGCTTTTTGGCTTTCTAATACCCGTTTATTTTCACTGACAACATGATGTGCTCTTTTATAAACATTTTCAGAAAGTTCATTTTTATATTTCTCCACAGTTTCTAAATCAAGATCTCTTAAAGCAGTAATCTTACTATTTTCATGTTTAGCAAAAAAATCTACTGCCTGATTGCATTCTTCTCGACGCTGATTATATTCTGAATCAACTAAACCTCTTTCCACTTTAGAATTACAAATAACTATTTGATAATTATCATTTTTAAATGGTACCAGCTCATATTCATTTGTACGACAGTCAATTAAAAGTGCATGATCTTTTTGACCGAGGCGAGAAATATACTGGTCCATAATTCCACACTGAACCCCAACAAAATCATTTTCTGCTCTCTGAGCCAGCAGAGCCATCTCCACTCCATCTATTTTAATTTTATGAAGATCAGTAATTGCTAAAGCAGTCACTACTTCTAAAGCTGCAGAAGAACTTAAGCCCGATCCCTGTGGTATATTACCAGTAAACATCAGATTAAAGCCCTGCAGCTTTTCACCTAATTTCTGAATCTCATCAATAACTCCCAGCAGATAATTAGCCCAAATATTTTCTTCATCATATTCTAAGTTATCTAAATCATATTCCACCATCTGATCATAATCTAAAGAATAAAATTTAACTTTTCTATCAGGTCTTAGCTGAGCCAGCATAGTAATTTCTTTTTCAATCGCCATTGGCATCACAAAACCATCATTATAATCTGTATGTTCACCTATTAAATTTACTCTTCCTGGAGCAGCATAAGCTCCACTTTCTAAATCAATATCTTTAAATGTTCTTCCAAACTTGTCCCATAATTCTTGTTTATTCATCATTACCGCCCCTTTCAAAACCGCCTGATTTATGCCAATTCCAGGCTGTAGAAATTATTTTTTCTAATTCTGTATAATCTGGCTGCCAGTCTAATTCTTTTTGGATTTTATCAGAACTTGCAATTAAAACTGCAGGGTCTCCAGCTCTTCTATCAGATACTTCAACCTCAAATTCACGCCCAGTAACTTCTTTTACTGTATCAATGACTTCTTTAACAGAATATCCTTCTCCATTACCAAGATTATAGATTGAGCTTTCTTTTCCTTCAGCTAGAGCTTCTACTGCCAGCACATGAGCTGCTGCTAAATCATTAACATGAATATAATCTCTAATACAGCTTCCATCACGAGTTGGATAATCATCACCAAAAATATAGATCTTATCTCTAATTCCTAAAGCAGTCTGCAGTACAATTGGAATAAGATGGGTTTCAGGATCATGTGCTTCCCCAATATCTCCTTCTGGATCGGCTCCAGCTGCGTTAAAATAACGAAGTGAAGCATATTTAAGACCGTAAATATCATCATATCTTTTTAATGCCTTTTCAAAAAATAATTTACTTTCTCCATAAGTACTAGTTGGTTCAGTTTTATTGTTTTCTTTAATTGGAATTTCATCTGGTTCACCATAAACAGCTGCTGTAGATGAAAAAACAATATTTTTAACATCATTTTTAATCATTGCTTCCAGTAGATTGATCCCATTCGCAAAATTATTTATATAATATTTACCCGGTTTTTCCATAGACTCTCCAACAAGACTGTCAGCTGCCAGATGAATTACACCTTCTATTTCATTTTCCTGGATCACCTGATTTAATAATTCTTTATCTGCTAGATCACCTTCAATGAATTTACCACCAGTAACAGCATCTCTGTAACCCTTTTGTAAATTATCAAAACTAACAACCTGATGCCCTTCTTTCAGCAGTGCCTTTACAACATGACTTCCAATATAACCGGCTCCACCTGTGACTAAAATGTTCATAATTTTCCCCCTTTAATTTAAAACGTATTGTCAAAAAATCTTTTAATTTCTCATTTCAAAAAAATTATTCAAAACTTTTTCAGCTGCTCCCACCGCCCCAGCAAAATCTTTATAATAAGCTGTTGTTATTTTTAAATCATCAGCTATTTGATTTAATGATCCTTCTTTAATTATTTTATGTAATTTATTTAATAATACTTGATCATATTCAGCAAATAATCCTCCTATAATAACAGCTTCTGGATTTAAAATATTCAAAATATTTGAAACAGCTCTTGCAAAATAATTTAAAGCATCATTAACAACTAATAATGCTTCTTTTTCATCAGCCTGGTAACGATTTATTATTTCTCTGAAAGTAATATCGTCAATTGTTTTTAACTTTTTATATCTCAAAATTATACTTTCTTTAGATGCTAATGATTCTAAACAACCATTTTTTCCACAATGACATTTAGGACCCCCATCTTTTATTTTCATGTGGCCTAACTCACCTGCTGCATAATTATTACCATAATGAAGTTTAGCTTTAAAAACCAGAGCAGATCCAATTCCTGAACCAGTGTTAATAAAAATAAAATCATCTCTTCCCTGCCAGATTTCACCTGCAGCCATCATTCTAACATCGTTATCTATAAAAATTGGATAATTATATTCCCTAGCTATAATTTTTTTTATATTAATCTGCTTCCAGTTAAAATGGGGAGTGAAAATCGAAAGCCCTTTTTTGGGATCTACTAGACCATGAATTCCTAGGCCAATACCAATTATTTTAGTGGAATCCACTAGCTGACTTTGATATTTTTCTATTAATTTAAAAGTAATGTCCTTATATTCTTCAAAATCATGGCCCCTAACCTTGATCTGATCATCAGCAATGATTTTTGCTTTTAAATTTAACAAAACTGCTTTCACTGAATCAATTCCCCATTCAATTCCAATTACAAAAGCACCCTTTGACTTTAAATTTAAAAGCATTGGTCTGCGGCCACCTCGAGATTTACCAACAGCTGATTCTTGAACCAGCTCATAACTAATTAATTCTCGAACTATATTTGTTACTGTAGCCCTAGAAATCCTCAATTTATCAGCTATTTGAGCACGTGATATACCATCTTCATCCTTAATTAAAGAAAGTATATTTTTCTGATTTTGTTTTTTCATGTTTTCAAAACTACCTTTTTTCATCATCAGTCACTCATTTCTTTGTTAATTAATTAAATTAACTAAGTTTATTATAGCAATTTTTTATTAATTAGTAAAGTAGTCAATTAATATTTCAACTCAAAAATTTAATTTTTTATCTTATTTGCTTGAAAATTATAAATATAGTATAATAATTAAAAGTGTTTAAAGAGGTGAGTTAAATGTTAGCGATGTCATCATTAAATAGTCAACCAGTTCCCGGCTGGGCCATTAAATCAAATATAAATAACAGTAACTCTCAATCAGAAGATATTGATTTAAGATTAAATACTTCTGAAGACAAAAATGATCAAAATAACAGTTTTGATAATGCTGTTGATAATTCTTCCACCTCTGCTGAAGGGCAAAACAAAAATCATGAAAATAAAAGTGAAAATTCTACTGGAAATGAGTTTAGTGAATCAGAACAGCGGGAAATAGAAAAATTAAAACGCCGAGATCGAGAAGTACGAACTCATGAGATGGCTCATCAGTCTGCGGGTGGACAGTATGCTGGCTCAGCCTCTTATAGCTATACAACAGGTCCAGATAATAGACGTTATGCAGTTGGTGGTTCAGTCGATATTGAAACTTCTCCTGCTAAAACTCCGGAGGAAACTGTTAAAAAAGCTGAGCAGATAAAAAGAGCTGCAACCGCTCCGGCTCAACCTTCTGGTGCTGACTTACAAATTGCTGCTAAAGCTACCAGAATGAAAATGGAGGCACAAGCGGAGTTAAATCAAAAAAATATCAGTAGTGAAGATGACAAAAATAAAGGCTCCAGTGAAATAAATGAAAATAATGATTCAAAATTCATAAATGATTATCTAATCAATAAAAGAAAAAGTTCTTATCAAGAATCTGGCCGCGAAATAAAAATTAATCAAGGTTTTGCTGCTTAATTACAATTTAATAATTAAAAAAAGACACTGCTTATAATCAAAATGCAGTGTCCTTTTATATTTAATTAAGCTGCTGTCTTATTAGTTATATACTTTAGATAAAATGTAATAATTAAATCTGCAATAAGTGAAATTATTACAATAATAAAACCAGCTTTGAGACCAATAAAATCATTAATAAAACCTATTACCCAGCTAGCAAGGATTGTAGAACCAATCATTCCTGCAGTCTGAGCAAAACCAACCACTTTAATTCCACTAATGCCAAAACTATCTAAAATTGCTGCCTGTGCTGTAGGAACTTGAGCTGCAAGGAAAATACCTGAGATAGGAATTAAAATAGTAAAACTTTTTCCACCTATTAAAGCAAAAGTAATTAACAATGCTGCAGCTCCTGCTGTATATATTATGAAATTAAAATATCCTACTCTTTCAACTAAAAAACTTGCTAAAAGTCTACCAATAGTAAAAGTGATAAAAAATAATGCTATGTAAAAACTGATTTCTAGATCTGTTCGTCCTTCTACATCTTTTAAAAAAGGTGCCAACCAGGTAACTATAGAAAATTCAACACCAATTTGCAAAAATACTATTAAAGAAAATAATATAACCTTTATATCTTTAAGAAGTTCTTTAGTACTTTTCATTGTCTTATTTTCACTGGCTTCGATTTCAGGAATAGATGCAGTTTTAAATTCAATAAAAATAATAACTAATAAAACAATTGAAAATAAAAAGGAATGAGCCCAGCTAAAACCAATTTTTATAACAAAAGTTACAAAATAAGGAGCTACAATACCACCAAGACCATAAAATAGATGCAGAAGATTAATCATTTTGCCTCTATTTTTACTATAAGATATTGAAATAAGATTTACTGAAACAATATTTAAAAGAGTTAAACCTGATCCAAGTATAAAAAAGGCTGCTGTTAGTGTATAATAATTTGTTGAAAAATAAATAGAAAGCAAGGCGACAGTGTTATAAATTACCCCGTAAAACAGTAATTTGATAAGTCCAAATTTTTCTATTAATTTTCCACTCAGAAAATAAAGTAGCATTGCTCCCATTGAAATAAATGATAATAAAATCCCAAGTCGACTGTAATTAAGAGCATAATCTTCTATTATATATGGTCCAACTTGAGATCTTAAATTATTAACTACTCCATTCATCATCATTATAGTAAATGCTAATATCATTAAACGCTGTTTATTTTTTATCATCTTTATCCACCTTAATCTATATATTTAGGTTATTTTTTCTTTCCTATATTAAATCATGACATATAATAATTAAAAGTTCAATAAAAAAACCTTCCTTTTGAAAAGAAAGGTCCTTTAAATAAAGCTATATTAAATTTTTCTATATTTATTAAACTTTTATTCCGCTGATTAAATATGAATTATAATCTATATTCTTTATTTCAATATTTTTTATATCCCTCTTTGATAACATTGATTTTAGCTGCTCACTTTTTACGCGGTGATCAAGTGGTGGGCCTTCTTCTCTCTTTTCAGGATCCCATTCAATAAATACTACTCTGGAACCTTTCTTTAAAAAACTTAAATAATTATCTAAGAATTTATCTTTTTCCTCTACTTCATGAAAAAGATAGGCAAAAAGCATGAAGTCTGCATCCTGATGCAAATTGGCATCATTATCCTCACTTTTACAGATTTCTATTCTATCTGTCAGTCCAGCCTGCTGGGCTCTGTACTTTAAATCTAAAAGCATATCAATTTCTACATCAACAGAAAATACTTTGCCGGATTCCCCAACTATTTCAGCAGCTGGAAGTGAAAAAAATCCATTCCCTGCTCCTATATCAATAAAGATATCTCCCTCTTTTAAATTTAACTCTGACAGCATTTCAGCCGGTTTTAAACTTTTTAATCTTTTTTCTGAAAATAATTTTTTCTTTTTGGATGGATTAAATCTCTTACCTGTCATAAAACCACTCCTGTTCTATTAAATTATTACTTTTATGAATTTACTCATTTAACTGTTAAATTCAAATCAATATATTCATAAAGTTAATTTATCCTAATCTAAAGATATTATAACTTAAAATATTCAATTAAAAAGTAAAAGGCCCTACAACTAAGAAGATTGTAAGGCCGTTTACTTTATCCTATATTTATCCTACCGTTTATCGTTCCAATTATTGGAAAGGTAAACGCTAACTGCACTTAGATAAGAACTTTTCTAATCCTGGCTGAAAATAATTCAGAAAAGAGTACCAGTGACAAAATCATCATAAAAATTATTATAGCATCAGGCCATTTCAATCCTAAAATTGCCTCATTTAACTGCAAACCGATTCCACCAGCACCTACAAGTCCCACAACTGTTGATTCTCGAATATTAATATCCCAACGATAAACTGCTGTTCCGACAAAAGACGGAAAAACCTGCGGCACTACTGAATAAATTAATGTAGAAAATTTTGAAGCCCCAGTAGCTTCAACTGCTTCTACCTGCTGTTTATCTATTTCTTCTATGCTTTCATAAAGTAATTTTGAGACAAATCCAATTGACCTTAAAGAAATTGCTATTATACCAGCCAGCACACCTGGCCCCAATATAATCACTAAAATTATTGCCCAGATTAGAGAACTAACAGAACGAGATGTTACAATTATCAGTAGTGCTAGCTGCCTTAAAAGTGGATTTGGACTTGTATTTTCCGCAGCTAAAAATGCTACAAATAAAGAAAAGATTATAGCAGCCATTGTCCCTAAAGTAGCAATTGTAATTGTATCCCAGATCGGTCGTAAAAGTTCTATAAAATAAGACCAATTTGGTGGAAACATTCTAGCTAATAATTTCATAGCCTGCTCAGCTCCATCATAAACAAAAGGCCACATTGTACGGGCTGATATAATATTCCAGCAGTAAATAAAAAGCCAGATACCAGCTGCCCAGAAGAACAATTCTTTTATAATTCGAAGGCTGCCTTTTAACTGCCAGTTATAATTATTTGTTTTCATTGCAAAACTCCTTTCTATATTTAATTTTATTTCATTTTTTTTCTAATAAAAGATGAAAATATTTCTCCCAAAAGTACTATCCCAATCATTACAATTAAAATCGCAGATGCGGAATCAAACTCATACCGATCAAAAGCTGCATTTAAAGTTGTACCGATCCCTCCGGCTCCAACAACTCCAATTACTGCTGAAGCTCTAAAATTAATATCAAGTCTATAAACTGCTAAGCCAATAAAACGTGGTAAAATTTGTGGGAATATAGCATAAGTCATTAACTGCGGCCAGGAAGCTCCGGTTGCTTTAACAGCTTCAACCTGGTTCCAATCAATATCTTCTATTTCTTCTGCCAGTAATTTTGCTAGAAACCCAATGCTGCTGAAGGTTAATGTTAAAACCCCTGCCATTGGTCCAAAACCAATAATAACCACGAAAAAAATTGCAATAACTACTTCTTGAAAACTTCTGGAAATAACTATAACTGCCCGAGAGATATAATAAATAGGTTTAGGAGATATATTTTCTGCAGCTCCAAAAGCAAAAGGGATTGAAATTATAATTCCAAATACAGTTGCTATATAGGTCATTGTTAGACTCTCTACAATTCCATCAACAATTGAATCCCAACGAGAAATAAAGTCTGGTTTAAAAAAATCTCCAAAATATTTCTGACTTCTACTTAAACCGAGTAAAATTCTCTGTGGATCTATTCTTAGAGAAATAAAAGTAAAAATTAAATAAGCAGCAAGTAATGAAAAAATTATTATTCTTTTATTTTTACTTTTAATTAGATGAGGACGCTGCCAGCTGTATTTCACTTTGTTCTCTGTCAGCAAAATCATTACCCCCTTTAAGATAAGTATTATTTTCTTCTTTTTTCTTTTTTTTATTTAAATTTTCCCAATCTTCTTCTCCATAAATTGTAGTTAAAGTGTCTTTATTTAAATCTGAAGGACTGCCATCAAAAACAATCTGGCCTTTTCTCATACCTATAATTCTGCTAACATATTCTCTTGCAAGCAGTACATCGTGAATATTAATTAAAGCAGCCAAATTTCTTTCTCCCGCCATCTCTGTTATTAGTCGCATTATCTGTCTTGCTGTTTTAGGATCAAGACTTGCTGTTGGTTCATCAACTAAAAGTAAATCAGGATCCTGAATCAGGGCTCGAGCGATTCCAACCCGCTGTCGCTGACCACCTGATAAATGATCTGATCTTTTATTAACATGTTCTTTCAGCCCCAGTCTTTCTAAAAGCTGATAAGCCTGATTAATATCTTTTTGAGGAAATTTGCGCAGCCAGGCCCTCCAAAAAGATAAATATCCCAGTCGACCGGAAAGAACATTTTCCATAACCGTTAATCTTTCAACTAAGGCATATTCCTGAAAAATCATACCCATTTTTCTTCTTTTATTTTTTAATTCTTTTTTATTCAATTTATTAATATCTTGATCTTGTAAAATTATTTCTCCTTCTGTCGCTTCAACCAGACGGTTAACACAGCGAATTAAAGTCGATTTACCAGCACCAGAGGGACCAATTACAGCTGTAATCTCACCTTTTTTTAACTCTAAATTAACACCACGAAGTGCCAGATCTCCTCCGGGATATTCTTTATGCAAATTACTTATTTTAAGCAAATTTTTCACCTCTCTATTTGTATTTATATAAATACCGGGTACCTGAAAATATTCAGATACCCGGTACTATTAAAAAGCAAAAGCAGCTAACTATCAGCCGCCTCTGCCACCCCAACTTTAAAACAGTTCTATCAATAATTATCTATATTAATTTATCATTTATTTATTAATTGTATTCTACTCCGTTTGCTTTATCAATAGTTCTAATAACTTCCCAGTAAGTTTTATAATCAATTGGAATAAACTTATCGTCTTCAAACTCTTCCTCTAAGCTTGTTCCTGCCCAATCAAAAGTAAAAAATGCTTTTTTGATTTTTTGAGCCAAACCAGGATGTAAATTATTAAC
>JBNJFG010000002.1:0-77641 GCA_051746665.1 Bacillota bacterium | reverse complement strand
TTTTCTTCTATATTTTCTGCCGCATTTATTTATCAGCGACATTTAATATCTTATCAATTCTGCCACACTTTGTCAAGAACTTTTTAGAAAAACTTTTTTTAAAGCCTTGATTAATCTTTTTAAAAAAGAATGTTACTTTCTGTGCGACGCTTATTATCTTATCAAGGCTTTTCCATTTTGTCAAGAGTTTTTAAAACTTTTTTTGATTATTCCTCCACCTAATACTAAATCATCAAGATAAAAAACAACTGACTGTCCTGGTGTGACAGCTCTTTGAGCTTTTTCAAATTCAACTTTTAATTCATCTGAATTTAATTTTTCAATATAAGCTTTAACAGGAAAACTATTATATCTTATTTGTGCTTCAACTTCCATTCGTCCATCAACATCTTCAAAAGGAATGAAGTTAAGGTCTTCAGCTATTAAACCATCACTAAACACTGCATCATCTTCACCAATTATTACAGCATTATTCTCGTGATCTAAAGCTGTTACATAAATTGGATAACCCATAGAAATTCCTAAACCTCTTCGCTGGCCAATAGTATAATGGGATAAACCTTTATGAGTACCTACCTGATTACCTTCACTATCTAAAATAGGACCTTCTTCTGAAATCTCAGGATAGTTGCTATCTAAAAATCTAACATAATCATCATCAGGCACAAAACAAATTTCTTGACTTTCAGCCTTATCGTGAATTTCAAAACCTAAATCTTTAGCCTTAACTCTGATTTCTTCTTTAGTATATTCACTTAAAGGAAATAATGTTTGACTTAACTGTTCTTGGTTTAAAACATAAAGCATATAACTTTGATCTTTATTATCATCTAAACCTTTTTTTAATATATAGCGTCCATTTTCTTTTTCAATCTTTGCATAATGACCACTTGCAATATAATCACAGCCGATTTCTATAGCCTTTCTATGCAGCGCAGAGAATTTAACTTCCTTATTACACATTACACAAGGATTTGGAGTTCTACCTCGACTATATTCTTCAACAAAATAATCAATTACTTTATCTTGGAATTCTTCCTGCAGATTAAATACAAAATGCGGTATATCTAGTTTTTGTGCCACTCTTTTTGCATCTCTAACAGCAGAATAGGAACAGCAGTGATCTTCCCGATCAGTTGCTTCTTCGTAATCAGGGAAAATATGCATTGTTCCTCCTATTACTTCATAGCCTTCTTCTTTTAGTAAAGCAGCAGCTACCGAGCTATCTACTCCACCACTCATTGCAATCATAACTTTTTTCATCTATTTACACCCTTATAAAATTTATTCTTATTGTAATGACTTTAATCTATCTATAATATCTTTTAATTTATTAACTACAAAATCAATTTCTTCTTTATTATTAGTAAAACCAAGCGAAAACCTTATTGCACCTTTAATATAATCTTCTTCTAAAGCAATCGCTTTTAAAACATGAGACACACTCAAAGAACCAGATGCACAGGCAGATCCAGTTGAGGCAGCGATATTATTTAAGCTTAAATTAAACAATATTGATTCTGAGTCCAAGTTTTTAAATGAAATATTTATATTACCAGGCAATCGACAATCATCATCAGGGCCATTAAGTTTTATATCATCAAAATTAGAAAATAGTCTCGAAATAAAATAATCTCTGAGTGAAATTAATTTATTTTTCTTTTTATCTAGATTATTAAATGCAATTTCAGCTGCTTTACCCATACCAACAGCAGCAGCTAAGTTTGAGGTCCCTGCTCTTCTTTTTCTCTCCTGACTACCACCAGACATTTGTGGTGTTAATTCAATACCACTACGTACAAAAAGAATACCAATACCTTTTGGTCCATTAAATTTATGTGCAGAAAGTGAAAGTAAATCAACCCCTAAATCATTTACATCAATTTTTAACTGTCCAACTGTCTGAACAGCATCAGTATGAAATATAATATCATTTTCATTAGCCACTGCAGCTAATTCTTTAATTGGTTGAATACTTCCAATTTCGTTATTGGCATACATAATAGAAATTAAAATAGTATCTTTGCGAATATTATTCTTAAGATCTACTACATCAACAAGTCCATTTTGGTCTACATCTAGATAAGTTATATCAAATCCTAAATGCTTTTCTAAATATTCACAGCTTTTTAAAACAGCATGATGTTCTACTGCAGAAGTTATAATGTGCTTCCCTTCAGAAGAACAAGCCATTGCAGCTCCTTTTAAAGCAAGATTATCTGCTTCAGTTCCACCAGCTGTAAAAACAATTTCTTCTGCTTTTTTAGCTCCAATTAGTTTAGCTAATGATTCTCGGGCATCTTCTAGAGCAGAAGCCGCCTTTTGTCCTGGGAGGTGTGAACTAGCAGGATTAGCATAAATTTCATTATAAAAAGGCTTCATTGCCTCAATTACTTCCTCTGCCGTTGGAGTGGTTGCTGCATGATCAAAATAAATATCTTTCATTTATTTAGCCTCAGTTTTTGCACTTTTAATTTTTTCTTCTTTTTTCTTTTCTTTAACTGCTTTATCTCTCAAATCAGCTAAAGTCATATTTTCAATTACACCATTAATAGCATCTGCTAATTCTGCCCATAAGCCATGAATCACACATTTATCAACATAATTACAAAAATCATCTTCTATTACACAGTCAACAGGAGCAATTGGTCCTTCTAAAGTAGTTATTATATCGGCAACACTTATCTCTTCTGGTTCATGGTTTAACATATATCCTCCATGTGCTCCACGAACACTTTTAACCAGCTTAGCTTTTCTTAAGGTTGCAAATAATTGCTCTAAATATTGTTCTGAAATATTTTGCCTTTCCGAAATTTCACGAATTGGTATAGCCTTACCATCCTCATGTTCGGCTAAATCGACTAATGCTCTTAATCCATATCTACCTTTAGTTGATACTCTCATATTTTCACCTCATATAATCTTGACATTTATAATCAACTTTCATTTAATTTTAACATATGATAAAAACGCTGTCAATCAAGATTAGTTGATTTACCTAAATTATTTAAAAACACTCTTTATTATTCTAAAATCGTAATCTGCAGCCGTTTTCTCCTGTAATATATTTTTAAGTCTATCTTTAATATCAATTGGAATAATCGCCTCAACTGCAGCCCCTTGATTAGTGTATTCTGTATTTTTAATATCTGCTTTCAAAGCTTCTAACTGTCCTAACACAATACCAATCTTGTCAAAAGAAATTTTAACTTCTATTTTATAGAATTCTTTTAGAGTTTCTATACCCGCTTCTTCTATGGCCAACCTTGCTGTATCACCATAAGCTCTAATCAAACCACCAATTCCAAGCTTGGTACCACCAAAATATCTTGTTACGATTATAACAGTATTAATTAGGTTCTCTCCTTTGATAGCCTCTAAAATTGGTGGTCCAGAAGAACCAGATGGTTCTCCATCATCATCAAAATATTCAATTGGGTCTTGTTCCAGTTCAGAACTTTCTACTCTAAAAGCAGATACATTATGGGTAGCATCTGAATATTTTTCTTTTATTTCTAAAATTCTTTTTTCAGCCTCTTCTCTATTTTCAACTGCATAAATACTACCATAAAACTTGCTGTCTTTGACTTGATTTCTTACTTCCATATTTTTCGCAGGTCGATTTTTAGAGTTGGACATTATTTATCATCCTCTGTCCTTTTATCATTTTTTAGATATTTTAAAAATTGAGCCGTCTTTTTTTCTCTTCCCATTTTTCCTGGTTCATAAAAAGAAATATGCTGCATATCATCAGGTAGATAATTCTGTTCTACATAATTTTTAGAATAACTGTGGGGATATTTGTAATCTAAACCATGCCCTAATTTTGAAGCTCCTGCATAATGACTGTCTTTCAAATGTGAAGGAACATCTCCAGCTCTATTATTTTCTACATAGTCTACAGCATTATTTATTGCTTTAACCACAGAATTGCTCTTAGGTGCAGAAGCAATATAAATAACTGCTTCAGCCAGCGGTATTTTAGCTTCTGGAAACCCAATCTGTTCTACAGCTCTAGCTGCTGATTCAGCAATTATTAAAGCAGTTGGATCAGCCATACCAACATCTTCTGCTGCATGAATAACTACCCTCCGGGCAATAAACTTTGGATCTTCTCCACTGACAATCATTCTGGCCAGCCAATAAACAGCTGCATCAGGATCTGATCCCCGCATGCTTTTAATAAAAGCTGAAATAATATCATAATGATTATCTCCTGAACGATCATAATTCAAGATTTTCTTTTGCATTGAATCTTCAATTATTTCTTTATCTATTTTTATAACTCCATCTGCACCAGCTGGAGTTGTTAAAACTGCAAGTTCTAAAGTATTTAAAGCTACTCTTGCATCTCCATCAGCTAAATCTGAAATAAACTCCAAATCTTTATCTAAAATTTCAACATTTAACTTGCCTAAACCTCTTTCTTTATCTGCTAATGATTTTTTTAAAATAGAAAAAACATGTTCTGTATTTAGTTTTTCTAAACGAAAAATTCTTGAGCGTGATAAAAGAGGCGAATTCACTTCAAAATAAGGATTTTCCGTTGTAGCACCAATCATTATTAAAGTTCCGTTCTCAACAGAAGGAAGTAATGCATCCTGTTGAGATTTATTAAAACGGTGAATTTCATCAATAAAAAGAATGGTTTTGTTATTATAAAGACTTCTATTAGATTTTGCTTTTTTAATAACTTCTCGAATATCTTTAACTCCAGATGTAACTGCATTAAGTTTAACAAATTCAGCTTCAGTTTGGTTAGCTATTACCTGGGCCAAACTTGTCTTCCCAGTACCTGGAGGTCCATAAAAAATCAAAGATTGTAATCGATCTGCCTTGATAGCTCTATTTAAAAGTTTGTTTTCTCCCACAATTTCTTCCTGGCCATAGAATTCATCTAATGTTTTGGGCCGCATTCTATAAGCTAAAGGTCGGTCACTATTATCTTTTTTATCATTGGTATTTTCAAAAAGATTCACAATTTCACCTCAATTACTTTATATTAATAATTCTTTTTTCGGTGATAATTAAATCTACAGGAACGTCATGTGCTTCAACTGGTATAGAATCTAAAATAAAACAATCATAGCAAAATCCTATTTTTAAAGCTTCATTTGCATGTTTAGATAAAAAACTATCATAATAACCGCCACCATAGCCAATACGATAGCCTTCAGCAGTAAAACAAGCTCCTGGTACGATTATTATATCAAGATCAGTTGGAACTCCTTCGCCTCTTAATTTAGCAGCCGGTTCCTGTACTCCAAATACTCCATCCTTAAGATCTTTATCTAAATCGTTTATTTGAGCAGTTCCAAGATCAACAATATCTTGACGAGTATAAGGTAAATAGAGCAAATATCCTTGATCCAGCAATTCTTCTAATAATCCAAAAGTCTCAATTTCTTTGCGCATCGAAGCATAAGCCATAATTTTTTTGGCATTTTTCAACTGCGGAAGATCCAAGAATTTACTTTTTATTTTTTTGCTCCAGCTGCTGACTTTGTTCTTTGAAATTCTAGACCTTTCATTTAGACATTTCTCTCTTAATTCTTTCTTTTTATTCATAAAATCCACCCCAATTTTAGCTCAAATTCTAATTTTATAAAAGCAAAAAATATTTTCTACAAAACTAACTTTTTAATTAAATAGCTAGCTGAATTTAAAAAAGCTAACCCTATATAGGTTAGCTAAAAGTTCATCCGCCGTGCCGGTTGATTTGGAATTTTGATCCCTGTCTGCCAAGTGGGTGCCCTCCTACCTGGTTTATAGGTCCATCTAAGGCTTCTACGCCGCAGGTAGAGTTCAGGCTCCCTATGTCTAAGTGTTGGTCAAAATGTTTAATCATTATCGAACACGGCAGATGATATTTACTTTTCTATAAATAATATACCACATTTTAGCTAAAGCTGCAAGCAAAAAAGCCTGTGATTTCACTAAGAACGAATAGAAATTCCTAATTCCTGAAGCTGTTTTTTATCAACTTTAGAAGGTGCATTAGTTAGAGGTGAGGTTGCCTTTTGAGTTTTAGGAAAAGCAATCACATCTCTAATTGAATCTGTTCTACCAACAATCATCATTAAACGATCAAGTCCAAAAGCAATTCCACCATGTGGTGGTGTCCCATAATCAAATGCTTCCAGTAAGTAACCAAATTTCTCCTGCTGCTGTTCTTTAGTTATAGACAGCGCTGAAAAAACTTTTTCCTGCAGTTCATGATTATTAATTCTGATACTTCCTCCACCTAATTCTTCCCCATTTAAAACCAGATCATATGCTTTCGATCTAACTGAAGCCGGATCACTTTCTAGTTTTTCTATATCAGCTTCTTTAGGAGCAGTAAATGGATGGTGAATTGCTGTCATCCTATCTTCATCTTCATCATATTCAAATAATGGAAAATCTACAATCCAGACAAATTCATAAACCTCTTCTGGAATTAAATCATTTTCTTTAGCTATTTTTAAACGCAAATTACCTAAAGCAGATGCTACAACTGAAGCTTTATCTGCAACAATTAATAATAAATCTCCTTTTTCAGCCTCCATTTTAGATTTAATAGCTTCAATTTCTTCCTCAGCTAAGAACTTAGCAATTGGAGATTTTAAGCCATCTTCTCTTAAGGCCATCCAGGCTAAACCTTTAGCTTTAAACATTTTTACATAATCCTCAAAATTATCAATTGTGCTGCGGGGAGAATCTGCGCCTCCCTTAAAATTAATACCTTTAACTTGATCTCCGTTAGCAACAGTTCCACTGAATATATTAAATTCGCTATCTTTTACTGCTTCAGATAAATCTTTAAGCTCCATTCCAAAACGTAAATCCGGCTTATCAGAACCAAAACGATCCATTGCTTCCTGATAAGACATTTTTGTAATTTTATCTGGAACTTCAATATCTCCAATAGCAAATAAATTTTTCATTAAACCTTCAGTGATTTCCAAAACATCTTCCTGATTTACAAAAGACATTTCCATATCAATTTGAGTAAATTCGGGCTGACGGTTTGCTCTCAAATCTTCATCTCTAAAACAGCGCGCTATCTGAAAATATTTTTCCATTCCAGAAACCATTAATAACTGTTTAAAAATTTGAGGTGACTGCGGCAGAGCAAAAAATTGACCTGGATTAACCCTACTTGGTACCAGATAATCTCTTGCGCCTTCAGGAGAACTTTTAGTCAATATTGGTGTTTCTATTTCCCAAAAACCTTCATCATCAAGATAATCACGACATGCTTTAGTGATTTTATGTCTTAAACCAACCATTTTTGTCATTTTGGGACGTCTTAAATCTAAATATCTATATTTTAATCTAACATCTTCTCCTGTATCGATATCATCTTCAATTTGAATTGGAGGAGTTTTAGCAGCATCTAAAATTCTTAATTCTGCCGCTTTAATTTCAATTTCACCAGTTGAAAGATCTGGATTTATATTGCCATCAGGACGTGCTTCAACCTCACCGGTAACAGCAACAACATATTCAGAACGAAGAGTATCCGCCTTTTCAAATAATTCTGCTCCCAAATCAGGATTAAATACCACCTGTACAATCCCTGTTCTATCTCTAATATCGGTAAAAATCACTCCACCGTGATCTCTTCTTTTTTGGACCCACCCCATGACTGTTACTTTATTCTCATTATCTTTTTTGCTTAACTCTCCACAAAGGTGGGTTCGCTTTAAATCTTTTATTGTTTCCCCCATCTTATAACTCCTCCTTATCTACTAGCTTCTTCATTTCTTCTAATAAATTACTTAATTGTATTTCTTTTTCATCTCCACTTTTCATATTTCTAATTGTAGCAGAATTGTTATTTAATTCATCTTCTCCAATGATTATAGTATACTCAGCATTCATTCGATCTGCTGATTTCATTTGAGAACCGACCCCTCGGTCTAAGTAATCCATTTCAGTTCTAAAGCCTTCATTTCTTAATTTATCAAGTAATTTAAATGATTCTATTTTAGCTTTTTCACCAATTACTGTTATGTAAAGATCAACACCTGATTCTACTGGTAATTCAATTCCTTTAGCCTCAAGAGAAAGTAATAATCTCTCAATTCCGAGGGCAAATCCAATCCCTGGTAGATCTCTATTTCCTATTTCTTCAGCTAAGCCATTATAACGGCCACCACCAAAGACAGTATCTTGTGCTCCTAAAGCATTATCTTTGATTTCAAAAGCAGTGTTTGTATAATAATCTAAACCTCTTACTAAAAGTGGATTAATTATATATTTAAGATCTAACATATCTAAATACTTTTGAACGTCTTCAAAATGATCTGCACAGTTATCACATAGATTATCTGTGATTTTAGGTGCATCTTTAATAACTGTTTGACAGTTCTCATTTTTACAGTCTAAAACTCTTAATGGATTTCTTTCAATTCTACTCTGACAGTTATCACATAATTGATCTTTATTTTCTATTAGATAATTTTTTAATTTTTCAACATAGGCTGGTCTACACTCTCCACAACCAACACTATTTAAATGAACTTCTAAATCATTTAAACCAAAATTTTGAAGCAGACGAATTCCCAGAGATATAATCTCAGCATCAAGTGCCGGATCATTAGAAGCTATTGCCTCAACTCCGAGCTGGTGAAACTGTCTGAATCTACCAGATTGTGGTCTTTCATATCTAAACATTGGCCCAATATAATAGTACTTTGTCGGTTGAGCCTTTCCGTAAATTTTGTTTTCTAAAAATGATCTAATTACTGAAGCAGTTCCTTCAGGTCTTAATGTGATACTTCTACCACCTTTATCTTCAAAGGTATACATCTCTTTTTCAACAATATCAGTTACTTCTCCAATACCGCGCTGAAAAAGTTCTGTGTATTCAAAGATAGGAGTTCTAATTTCTTGATAATTATAGTTTGAAAATATTTCATGTGTTTTCCTTTCAATATACTGCCACTTTAAAGTATCTGGGGGAAGTATATCATTTGTTCCTCTTGGCGCATTAAACTTCATTTTTGAATTCACCTACTATTTTATTCATTTATTTTTAGAAAATCTATCAGCTCAAACCCAATTAAAGAGTGAACTGATAGATTAAATAATCTTTTAAATAAGCTTATGATAATTTAATTATTATCTTCTGTTTCTAAAGGAGCCTCAACTTCAATATCCTCTTCTAATTCTTCAGCTTCTTTTTGAATTTCTTCAGAATTCTCTTCATTGATTTCTATACTTTCTTGATTTTGCTGCATATTTTGATTTATGCTCTGAACTTTTTCTATAGCTGACTGAGCTTTTTCTTCTGCTCCTAATTGATTATAAAGCATAAAGAGTTGATAATATGTCATAAAATCATCTTCAGCTCCTGCAGCTATTTCATCTAATTGTGCTATAGCTTGTTCTTTCTTTTCTTGTTCAGATAAAAATTCTGCAAAGTTAAATTTCAAATCGTTATTCTCAGGAAAAGATTCTATAGCTTTATTATATGTTGCTTCAGCTTTATCATAATTATTCTGGCCCTCATATGCCTGAGCTAAATAACTATAAAATATAGGATCTGTTTCTTCCTGCTCAACAAAGCTTGAAAACTCATCTACAGCTTGATCATAATTCTCATTTTCTAATGCATGGTAAGCACTTAAAACTGGCTCATTAATTGTTATATCTGCAGATTCTTTTAAATCACTTACCCAGCTTTTAACAGCCTCGTTACGTTTTTGATTTCTAATTTCAGTTTCTAAATCTTCGCTGACTTCATTTAATTCAGGTCTTTCATTTTCAGCTTTTTCTGTATCTGTTTCTGCAATTGAATCAGCTTCAGCTGTCTCGGCTTCTGTTTCTGGATATCTCTGCTCATAAAGAGCTTGTATTTCTTGATCTGTCACCTCAACATCTGAAATTCCCTGATCAATAGTCTGATTTATAGTTTTGTTATCAGTTAAACTTGATTTTATATCTTCTCTTAACTGACCAATTGTATAACCCTGTTCAGCTAAGGCATCTGCTAGTTCCTGATCAGACATTTCATTTTGTTCTAAAATATTATTATATCTCTCATCTATTTCAGACTCTGAAACCTCTACATTAACACCTAGTGTTTCTGCTTGTTCCATAATAAGCTTTCTCTCTATTAGAGCATTTAAAACATTATATCTGAACGGTATAATTTGAGTGCTGCTGAGATTAGATTGTGGTGCCTGCTGCTGCAGAAGTGAAAAATATTCCTGTTGAGATATTTCCATCCCATTAACTTCTGCAATTACAGATGGGGATTGATTTGGAGCCTGACCGCCTCCACTTTGATTATTTAAATAAGCACCATAACCCATAAATCCACCAGAAACCACAAAAGCAACTACTACTATATAAACAATGATTCTACTATTATCGCGTAAAGTATCAAACAAACCTTACACTCTCCTCTCTTATGTCATAAATTTTTAAAATTATATAATTAGATAGAGCTAAAATAATCCGAGTTAATTTTAACCTATTCAAATTTAGATGTCAAACCTTATTTGAAAGAAGGCCAAACTCCTTTTTTAAAAGAACTAATTTTACATTCGGGCCCATGACCTGGATAAAAAATAGTATTATCAGGAAGTGAAAATATTTTTTCTTCTATAGAATTAGTAAGTTTTTCAAAATCACTGTCACTAAAATCAGTTCTTCCCACTCCAGAAGCAAAAATACAATCACCTGAAAAAAGAGCATTTTCTGACTCTAAATAAATTGAAATACCATCTTCACTGTGTCCAGGTGTATATATAATTCTTAACTTCAAATTTTCAAAATTGATTATCTCGCCTTCATTTAGGGCTCTATCTAAAGACGGGGAAGTAATTTCATGCCGTCTAAGTCGTTGAGATAAATTCAATTCTGGATCTTTAAATTTTAAATCTGCTTTTGGATGAGCTATTATTTCTGCCCCAGTTTTATCTTTTAAAAATTTATTTGCAGCCATATGATCAAAATGACCATGTGTATTAATAATATTTTTAAGCTCTAAATTATTTTCCTGAAGATAATTATATAATTTTTGACCATCAGCCCCAGGATCAATAATAATTGCTTTTCCATTTTCAGCAATGATATAACTCTTAGACATTAAATCTCCAACAGTAAATTTTTTTAATTCCATATTCTCACCTATTCCAAATAATTAAAATTTCTTTTTGCTATCTAACAAAATTGTTACTGGCCCATCATTAACTGATTTAACATCCATCATGGCCTGAAATTTTCCAGTTTCAATTTTTAATTCTGATTTTTTTGCTTGCTCGACAAAATTATCATATAACTTTTCGGCTTCCGCTGGTGGCGCTGCTTCAAAAAAGCTTGGTCTTCTACCCTGCCTGCAGTCACCAAATAATGTGAATTGAGAAACCAGCAGCAGATCTTTGTTTAAATCTAATGCAGATAAGTTTAATTTTTCTTCTTCATCCTCAAAAATTCTTAAATTAATTATTTTTTTTAATAAATAATTTATATCATCTTGATCATCTTCTTTACCAATTCCTAAAAACACCAATAAACCGGACTCAATTTCTCCGGTTATTTCAGTATCAACTTCAACTTTAGCACTTTTTACACGTTGAACTACAGCTCGCATTGATTTTCACTCCTCTATTAAGCGGGTTTGGCCCGACTCACATTAAGAACACCTGATATTGATTCTATTTTTTTCATTATATCGTACATGTGCTCTGTTGAACTCAATTCTAAAGATAAATTAATTACAGCCCTATTTTGGTCGTTAGTTCTAGCCATAACTGACAGGATATTAATTTTCTCCTCTTTAATAATATGAGTTACATCATTCAGCAGTGCACTTTTATTTACTGCCTCAATTCTTAAATCAACTTGATAAGACTCAGTTCGACCTCGTTCCCAACTGACATCAATAATTCTTTCTGGTTCACTTTCAGCAAGATTTTTTAGATTTTTACAGTCTTTTCTATGAACTGAAACTCCTCTACCACGAGTAATATATCCTACTATATCATCACCAGGAACTGGATTACAGCATTTAGCCATTCTAACCAGCATTTCTTCCATTCCTTTAACTGATATCCCTTTATCAACAGAAGAATCTTTTTTCTGATTAGATCTTTGTTTCTTTTCTAAATCTTTTTCTGGTTCATAATCTTTAAATTTACTAATTACCTGTTTAGGACTAATATTACTGTATCCAAGTTCTTCTAATAAATCATCAACATCTTTTCTTCCTAAATCTTTAGTTATTTCTTTTAGTTCTTTTTCTTTTTCTTTTTCATTTAATTCAATATTGTGTTTATCAAGATGATCATCTAAAATGCGATGACCTTTTTCTATTATTTCATCTCGACGCTGCTTTTTAAACCAGTGCTTTATTTTGCTTCTGGCTTTAGAAGTTTTAACAAATTTCAACCAGTCACGAGAAGGACCATTGCTTTTTTTGGAAGTTAAAATTTCTACAATATCACTATTTTTTAGTTTATATTCTAAAGGAACAATTTTACCATTGACTTTAGCTCCTACACAGCGATGTCCAACTTCAGTATGAATATGATAAGCAAAATCTACTGGTGTTCCACCCCGAGGAAGAGAAACTACATCTCCTTCTGGTGTAAAAACAAAAACCTCATCTTCAAAAAGATCAATTTTTAAGGTTTCCATAAATTCCTGAGGCTCTTTTAAATCTTTCTGCCATTCCAGGAGTCTTCTCAACCAGGATAATTTTTCTTCAAACTTTTCATCGCCAACTTTACCTTCTTTATATCTCCAGTGAGCAGCAATACCATATTCAGCAGTTTTATGCATTTCATAGGTTCTAATCTGAACTTCTAACGGGTCTCCATTTGGTGCAATTACTGTTGTGTGAAGTGACTGATACATATTAGATTTAGGCATAGCTATATAATCTTTAAATCTACCAGGCATTGGTTTCCATATTTCATGGATAATTCCAAGTACCTCATAGCACTCTTTAACATTTTCCACAAGTACTCTAACAGCAGTTAAATCATAAATCTCATCAAATTCTACTTCTTTACGCTGCATTTTATTATAAATACTGTAAAGATGTTTAGGCCGACCATATATATCAGAATCGATATCGTGATCTTTTAGAGTTGATTTAAGGGTTTCTATAGCTTCTTGAATATCCTTTTCTCTTTGTTTTCTGTTAGCCTGTATCTTATGTGAAACTTCGTAATACACATCTGGCTTTAAATATCTAAAAGATAAATCCTCTAACTCCCACTTTATTTTTGACATTCCGAGGCGATGAGCAAGAGGAGCATAAATCTCAATAGTTTCTTTAGATTTTTCTTTTCGTTTTTCCTTTTTTAGATAATTAAGAGTTCTCATATTATGCAGTCTATCAGCAAGTTTTATTAATACAACTCTAATATCTTCTGCCATAGCGACAAACATTTTACGCAGACTTTCAGCCTGCTGGTCTGCTTTGGTTTTAAACTGCATTCTCGTTAGTTTTGTGACTCCATCCACAATGTGAGCTACTTCTGCCCCAAATTCTCTTTCGATTTCTTCACTGCTAATACCTGTATCTTCTACAACATCATGCAGCAGTGATGATACTATCGAAACAATATCAAGCTCTAAATCAGCAAGTATTATAGCAACTCCAAGTGGATGCTCGACAAAAGGCTCACCAGATACTCGATATTGCTCATTATGAGCATCATCTGCATATTTATAAGCCTTTTTAACCATATCTAAATCTGGATCATCCATATATAATTTAATTTTATCTAATAAGATATCTAATTCCATCTATATTTATACTCCCTCTTTAAATTAACTAGAAGCAAAAAAATTATTCAATTAACAGTGACTTAACCTCATAATCTTTTAAAACTTCTCTTCCATCCAGTGCATCCAGTTCTAATAAAAACGCACAACCAACAATTTCTCCACCTAATTCTTCAATCATTTCTGTAGCAGCAAGAGTAGTTCCTCCTGTAGCCAATAAATCATCTACAAGTAAGATCTTATCTCCCGCATTAACTGCATCTTTATGTATTTCAATTTCATTTTTTCCATATTCTAATTCATAAGATTTTTTTAATACTTCATGTGGTAATTTCCCAGGCTTTCTAATTGGAATAAAACCTTTATCAAGTTCTATAGCTAGTGGTGTACCAACTAAAAAACCTCTAGCCTCTATCCCCACCACATAGTCAATCTCATAATCTCTAAACATATCCGCCATTTTTTTAATGGCTTCTTTAAGTGCTTCCTTATCCCTTAAAAGTGGAGTTATATCTTTAAATAAAATCCCTTCTTTAGGGAAATCAGGAATGTTTCTTATTTTGTCACTAAGATTCATTTTTATCCTCCTTAAAATTAGATACATTTGCTATCAGACTGAATAGATTATTTTTGAAAATAATATCTTTAAATTCCATAAAATTTTCCATTCGCCTGGATAATTTATTATATCGTACTGAGCCTTTAAAGTCCAATTCATTTTTAGAATTCGCAGCCATTTCTTGCTGTTTAAGATATTCAATTAATTTAGAGTTATAATTTATATCTGCATTTGAAAACATAAGAATAACTTTATTCATCTTATTTTTATTATTACTGTTATATTCTTCGAGTATCTCAGCAAACTGTTCAAAAGAAAAGGGGAGTGAATAAAAAATTAAATGTGAAAAATCTTTTTCAAAATTATACTGACTCCCAAAAAAATAATGCTGCTTAAAATCTTTTTGTAATTCATTTTTTTCTTTTTTGTAATTTATATAAACTGCTGCTTTTTCTACAGCCTTATTTTTTAGAATTATATTTAAATTTATATTTTTATTTGCATAATCCCTATAATCATAAAAAGAATAACTATCTTCTTCAAATACTAAAGCAGTAGAAATATCATTTTGAATACGATAATCATCAACTTTTAGCTGTATATTTTCTTTACCCTGCCAACGATTAATTTCTGGTTGAGCTATTAAATCAAACTTTTTAGCCGAAAATTCAGCAGCTTTATCACCTAAATTAAAAGCTACAGCCTGAATACCATTTTCTAAATAAATTTTAAGATGTTTATCTTTTTTACCCATCTGATAACATTGTCTGCTTTTTAAATTTTGAAAAAGAAATTTAGGAGCTGGATTAGAAATTCCAAATGGCCTAAATTTTTCTAAACTAGAAATAAGATCTTTACTAAGTAATGAAATATCAAGATTTAGATCAATTCTTTTCTTTTTAAAATAATCTTCTTCAGCTAAACTATTAGATAAATATTCTTTGAATTTTTCTTTAAAGCTATCAATTTCAGAAATCTTTATACTCAAACCAGCTGCTGCTTTATGACCGCCAAAATTCAATACTTTAGACTGGCAGTATTTTAAAGCTTGATAAATATTTAAAGTTGTAATACTGCGGGCTGAACCTTTTGCAGTGTTTTTTTCTTTATCAACTGCAAATAAAATCACTGGTAAATTATATTTTTCTAATAATCTGGATGCCACTATCCCAATTATACCGGAATGCCATTCTGAATCAGCTAGTATTATAGACTTTTCATTTTCTAAATTTAGATTCTTAATTTTGTTTTCAGCTTCTTGATAAATTTTTTCTTCCTGCCGCTGTCTTTGTTTATTAATTTTTATGAGTTTTTTAGCAATTCTTTTTGTTTCTTCTAGATCTTCACTAATTAAAAGTTTTAATGCTTCTTCAGCATCGCAAATTCTGCCAGCAGCATTCAAAGGAGGCGCAATTATAAATCCAATTTGGCCGGCGCTAAGATTTTTTTTACTAATCTTTAACTCTTCAATAAGAACTTTAAGTCCAGTTACTTTATCTTGACTTATCATTTTTAAACCTTTTTTTACAAAGATTCTATTTTCATTTTTCAATGGTGCAATATCAGCCACTGTTCCTAAAGCAACAATTGGCAGCAGCTCATCATTGATCTTTTTAGTGCTTTCACTATCTAGAGCCTGAACTAATTTATATGCTGTGCCAACACCTGCAATTTCTGAAGCAAAATAATCATCGTTTTTGACTAAATGATGGTTAATAACTGCTGCAGCCTCTGGTAGTTTATCAGCCGGGGTATGATGATCAGTTATTATTAAATCGACTCCGTTTTCATGTAAATATTTAGCTTCATTGAAAGCAGTAATACCACAATCAACAGTTATAATCAGTTTAACGTCATCACTAATTATTTTTTTTAAGGATTTAATATTTAAGCCATAACCATCTTCTATTCTGTCTGGCAGAAAATATTGAAGTTCTATTCCATATTCATTTTTAAAAAATCTATATAAAACTGCTGTTGAAGTTATGCCATCTACATCATAATCTCCATAAATTAAAATTTTTTCATTATTTTCTACTGCCCTTTTAATTCGATTAACTGCCTTATCCATTCCAGGAAGTATAAAAGGATCACTCAAATATTTCAAATCAGAATTTAGATAAATTTCTTTTTCTTTTTTAGTTATTATATTTCTTTCAGTTAAAATTTCATCTAAAAAATCTATTTTTTTATTTTCTTGAAAAGAAGTTATATTCCATATTTTATTCATTAATTACCACCAATGTTTTATAATAAATTTTAATATTTTCCAGATCTAAAGATAGAAATAATCAATAAAAGCCCCAAAACCCCAGCAAAAGAATAACCAATTAAACCAAGAAGTGGAATGTTAAAAATGCGGGGCTCCATATTTGTTTGAATTAATAAGGTTGAGCCAATAATTAAAGAAGAAATTATTAAACTCATTGATAAACGATTTGAAATAATATCAATTCTGGAAATTAAACTTTCCAGATTCGTATGTCGAAAATTAATAGTAAAATCATCTTGCTCAAGTTTGCGTAAAATAGATTTAAACTGACTGCTTAATTCGTATTTTTTGCGCCCTAGTCTCCAAATTTCAGAACCTACCCTCGAAATGATTTTATCAAACTGCATCCGATCATCTAAAATATCAGAAATAAAACCTTTACCTACTTCAACTACATTAAAATCAGGGTCCAAATCCTGACCCACACCTTCACTGACTGCAATAGCTCTAAATAACAAAAAGAAATCCTGAGGCATTCTAATTTGATGTTCGTAAATAAAATACTGTAAATCTTCAAATACGGCTTTGATTTCAATGTTTTCTAAATCGCTACCATAATATCTATCCAGAATTTTTTCCATATCAAGCTGAAATCTTCTTCTATTAAAATCATCAGGTTTACTTCCCAATATTAAGATTACATCCATTAAAACGTTTATTTTTTTATTAATCAATGCATAAAAAAGGAGAGCCATTAAATCTCTATCTCCTTCAGTAATTCGGCCTACCATCCCAAAATCTACATAAGCAATTGTTTTTTCACCTGTAATAAAAATATTGCCTGGATGGGGATCAGCATGGAAAAAGCCATTAATTAAAACCTGTCTCATTAACGATTTTGCTCCAAGTTCTGCAATGAATTTATTATGAGGATGGTTTTGGTCGACATCTCTCAGCTTAATTCCTTTAATTTCTTCCATAATTAATACATTGACTGTAGAAATTTCAGAATACACTTCTGGAGCAGTAATATAAGGATTATCAGAAAAATCACTTCTGAAACGGATAATATTTGCCATTTCACCTTTGAAATTTAATTCTTCTTTTATAGTTCTCTTAAACTCCTGGACTATTTCTAAAGGTCTAATTATAGAATTAAATAAATCTCTTTCCGCTGCTTGTTTAGCAAGATTTTCCATAATTTCTATATCAACACTAATTTTTTTATCAATGCCTGGTTTTTTAACTTTCATTATTGCTGATTTATTATTTTTTAGAACAACTTTATGAGTTTGGCCAATTGAAGCTGCAGCTTCAGCTTCCTTATTTATTTTTATAATCTCTTCTTCATACTTATCTCCAAGCTCTTTTTTTAAAAATTCCTCTATAATTTCAAATTTTTCAGGTGGAACTTTATCCTGCAGCTTACGCATTTCAGCTATAAAAACAGGAGGAAATATATCAGCTCTGGTACTTAATAATTGTCCTAATTTTATATAAGCAGGACCTAATTCCTGCAGGACTTCTCTTGTTTTAACAGCAAGCATCTTACCTGTAGGTCTCTCATCGATATTTATTCTTTTACTAAAAGGTAAATATTTGTTCAATTCTAGCTGAGAAATTATAAAACCAAGCCCATTTTTAACAAGAATTTGTGCAATTTCACTGTAACGCTGAAAATGCCTATAATGTTTGGGTAAGTTCATATCCATTTTACCACAGCCTTTTTTAAAGATAGAAACCCCTCCAAGCTAAAGGAGGGGTTTATAGTCTAAAGTATTTTCCAATGATTATCTGCTGATTTTTTCCTGCCAGGTAACTAATAAAGGACTGGCTACAAAAATCGAAGAATATGTACCAGCAAACATACCAATAAACAGAGCTAACATAAATGTTTGGATAGAAGCTCCTCCAAAGAAATAAATAGCTAAGATAGTTATTAAAGTAGTTATTGAAGTATTAATAGATCTTGGCAGTGTATCAACAACAGCTGTATTTGCCTGCTCAATAAATGGAACTTTATGCATCAGCTTCATGTTTTCTCTAATTCTATCAAAAATAACAATTGTATCATTAATAGAATAACCAACTATGGTTAATAGTGCTGCTACAAAAGGAGTATTTACTTCTCGCCCTAAAATAGCAAATATTCCTAGAGTAATTAAAACATCATGCATTAAAGTAATTATAGATACTGCCGCAAATCTAAATTCAAATCGGAAACTAATATAAGCAACTATCGCAATTGAAGCAGCGATCAAAGCCAATAAAGCATTTATTCTCAATTCTCTACCGATAGTAGGCCCAACCATTTCTGTTCTAAGCATTTCAGCAGAATTAAATTCAGCCTTAATTGCCTTATCAATTGCTACTATTTGCTCAGATTCTAAAGTTTTAGCTCTAATGATTATACCATTTTCACCCGAACCTTCAGAATGCTGTATTTTACTGTCTTCAGCTATTTCAATTCTTTCTAAAACAGTTCTTATTTCTTCAGTAGTAATATCATCTTCAACACCAAATTCCATCAGTGTTCCACCATTAAAATCAATACCTAAGTTTAAACCATTTATCATTAAAAATGCTAAGCCAATTAAAATTACTACAATTGAAACTGTATACCATATTTTTCTCTTTCCTAAAATATCCACTTTATTACCCCTTTCTGACCCCGAAAGATTTATTTTCGCGTAATAATTTACTACCTGCAAAAATGTCAATTACATTTCTTGTTACAAAGAAGGCAGTAAACATACTGACAATAATACCTATACCGAGTGTTACAGCAAAACCTCTTACTGTACCACTAGTAAAATAGGCCAGAATAAGAGCTGTCATAATAGTAGTTACATTAGCATCAATGATAGTTGTATATGCTCTCTTAAAACCAGAATCAATTGCTGCTCTGAGTGTTTTTCCAGACTTAAGTTCATCTTTAATTCTCTCAAAAATGATAATATTCGCATCAACTGCCATACCTATAGAAAGTATTAAACCAGCAATACCAGGTAAGGTTAAAGTCGCCTGCAGACCAGCCATAGTTCCCATTAAAATCAAACCATAAATCGCTAGAATAACAGCGGCTAATACACCTGGGAATCTGTAATAAAATACCATATAAATAGCAACTAAAAGTAAACCAATCAAGCCTGCTCTAATACTCTTTTGAATTGAAATTGCGCCAAGAGTAGGTCCAACTGTTCTTGTTTCAATTACTTCTACAGGTACTGGAAGAGCACCCTCTCTAATCAGAATTGCATCTTCTTCAGCAGCTTGAATACTATCATAACCTGTGATTTGACCTCTCTCTTCAATTACAGCTTGAACTGTTGGATTAGTCAACCTCTCATCATCTAAATAAATACCAATCTTTTTCCCAATATATTGTCTGGTTATATTTGCAAATTGGGTTGAACCTTCATTATTTAGAGTAAAAGCAATAACAGGTCTTCCATACTGATCGTGATCTGCTCTCGCATCTTTAACCGCTTCTCCAGTCATCAATACTTCTCCAGCAGAATTTTGGAAAGTCAACATTGCAGTCCGTCCAATTGTATTAATAGCCTCGTTTGGACTATCAACAGCTGGCAGTTCTACAATAATCCTGTCACTTCCCTCTCGCTGAATTAAGGGCTCACTTAAACCCAACTGGTTAACTCGACGTTCAATCACACTTTGAATCCCTGACATAACCGTATCGTTTATTTCTCTTTCTTCTGTTGGTTGAGCCTGTAAAACTATGTGGGCTCCCCCCTGTAAATCAAGTCCTAAATTAATCCCATGCTGAAAATACAGAAATGCAGCAAAGGCCATTATAGCTAAAATAATAATTAATTTAATTCTTCTTTTTTGTTTATACCTCATTAAGTAAATGTCCTCCTAACAATAAACAATTAATTTTCAAATGATAAGTTGTATTCTTGATGATCTATTACTCTCATTTCAGTCAAAGGCCAGTAAACCCAGAAAGCTTTGCCTGAAATATCATCATATTCTACGAAACCCACAATACTGCCAAATCTACTATCAGCACTATGATTTCTGTTGTCACCTAATACAAAAACACTTTTTTCCGGTATTTCGTAAGGACCAAAATCCCCAATCATTTTTTCTGGTAAATAATTTTCTTCTAAGGCTTCACCATTAACATAAGTAGTACCATCTTTTATATAAACGGTATCACCCGGTTTACCAACTACTCTTTTAATGTATTTTTGACCCGGTGATCCTTTTGGAGTAAAAACTACTATATCTCCTCTTTCAGGTGGATGAAATCTGTAAATAAATTTATTAACAAATAACCTCTCACCATCCTGAAGAGTATTAGCCATGGACCTTCCATCTACTACAAATGACTGGGCAACAAATGTAATAATAAAGAAGGCCAAAATACCGGCTATTACTAGTGATTGCAAAAACTCTTTAACTGCACTTTTCAAATTATTCCCCCCAGTTCCTAACTAAATCAATTATTATTTATCATTCTCTTTTTTTTCGGTGATTTCTTCTTTTTTACTACTGCTGTTTTTTTCTTCTACTTTGGAAACAGCATTTTTTATAAAATCAATATCAACATTTGAAGAAACTCTTACTCTAATATTATTGTCATTGATTTTTATAATTTTGCCTTTAATACCACCAATTGTGACTATCTTATCACCAATACTCAGATTATTTAACATATTCTGATGTTCTTTTTTCTGCTTTTGCTGTGGTCTGATTAAAAAGAACCAAAAAATACCAAAAATTACGACCCATGGTAAAATTGCGTATAAATATTCCATTTACTATCCTCTCCTAATTAAGTTTTTTCTCTCATAACTATTTCAACAATAAATATGATATTCCTGCTAAAATAGAAATATTATTTTAAAAAAATATTTAAAATCTTTTATTTTAATTTATATTTCTCATAAAATTCTTCTCTAAAATTAATGAAGTTATCATTTCTAATTGCTTCTCTTATTTCTTCTGAAAGTTTTAACATAAAGTATAAATTATGATAAGTGGTTAATCTTACTCCTAAAATTTCATTTCTTTTGATTAAATGTCTTACATATCCCCGACTATAATTTTGGCAGACATGACAGTCACATTTTGAATCTAAAGGATTAAAATCTTCTTTATAGGTTGCATTTCTTATTGTTTTTCTGCCTGAATGAGTAAATATTTGACCGTGTCGAGCAATTCTAGTTGGCATTACACAATCAAACATATCAATTCCATGATAGATACCTTCAATTAAATCTTCAGGAGTCCCAACTCCCATTAAATATCGTGGTTTATCTTTGGGCATTAACGGAGTTGTATAATCTAACATTTTATACATCTCATCTTTGGACTCGCCAACACTCAATCCCCCAATTGAATAACCAGGAAAATCAAGTTTTGTTGTTTCTTCTACACTCTGTTTTCTAAGTTCTGGATAAACACCACCCTGAATAATACCAAATAAAGACTGGCCTTCTGCACCTTCCATTTCTTTTTTACATCTTTCTGCCCAGCGCAGAGTCCTATTTAAAGAATTTTCTACATATTCTTTTTCAGCCGGGTATGGTGGACATTCATCAAAAGCCATTACAATATCAGACCCTAAATTTTTCTGGATCTGCATTGACTTTTCTGGAGAAATAAAATGCTTGGAGCCGTCTAAATGTGATTGAAAATAAACTCCTTCTTCTTCTATTTCTCTTAAATCGGCCAGAGAAAAAACCTGAAAACCTCCACTATCAGTTAAAATAGGTCGGTCCCAGTTCATAAACTGATGTAAACCTCCAGCCCTGGCAATTAATTCATCACCTGGTCTTAAATAAAGATGATAAGTATTACCCAAAATTATTTGAGAACCAATCTCCTTTAATTCTCTCGATGACATTGCTTTTACAGTTGCTTGAGTCCCTACAGGCATGAAGATTGGTGTTTGAATTTTCCCATGATCTGTAGTTATTTCACCCAAGCGCGCTTTAGATTTCTTGTTTTCTTTAAATAATTTGAAATCAAACAAAATTAATCTTCCTTCCTATTTAAAATAAACATTGCATCTCCCAGACTGAAAAATCTATATTCCTCTTCTACAGCTTTTTGATAGGCATTTAAGACAAATTCCTTACCAACTAGAGCCGAAACAAGCATTAAAAGTGTGGATTTAGGTAAATGAAAATTAGTAATTAAAGAATCAATAACTTTAAATTCATAACCTGGGTAAATGAAAATATCAGTCCAACCTTTATATTCTCTTAATTCACCCTCCTGAGCAGCAGATTCTAAAGTTCGAGTAACTGTTGTCCCAACTGCAACTACTTTATTACCATTTGCTTTAACTTCTTTAATCTTTTCGACTGTGGCAGCAGAAATTTCTGCATATTCCTCATGCATTTTATGATCTTCTATATCTTCACTTTTGACAGGTCTAAAGGTTCCCAGTCCCACATGAAGTGTAATATAGTCTAAAATAATACCATATTCCTTTAATTCTGCTAAAAGACGATCAGTAAAATGCAATCCTGCTGTTGGAGCAGCTGCAGAACCTTTCTTTTTGCTGTAGACTGTCTGATAACGCTCAGGGTCATCTAATTTTTCGTTAATATAAGGGGGTAATGGCATCTCACCCAGCTGATTTAAAATTTCCTCAAAATCATAATTATTTTTATCCCAGCTAAATTCAACAATTCTACCTCCAAAATCTGTATATTCTACAACTTCTGCTTCCAAGATATCTTCAAAATTGATTTTTACACCCTTTTTGGCTCTACGACCAGGTCTTACTAAAACTTCCCATCGTCCCTCAGCCAATTCATTTAATAATAAGAGTTCAATTTCTGTACCTGTTGGAATTTTAGCTCCATATAGTCTTGCTGGTATAACTCTGCTGTTGTTCATAATAATCATATCGCCAGGATCTAAATATTCTTTTAAATTTTTAAAAACATTCTCTTCAATTTTATTTGCCTGTGGATTCAAGACCATTAATCTTGATTCATCTCTTTTAGGAAGTGGTTTTTGAGCAATTAATTCTTCCGGAAGATGATAATCAAATTCTTCTACTTTCATTTAAAAATAACCTCCAAAAACATCTGCATTATCCAATATTTTATTCTTCTACTTTTTCTTTAATATTTAAATGTTGATAGGCCTTTGCAGTTGCAATTCTTCCTCTTGGCGTTCTTTCTAAAAATCCAAGCTGCAGCAAATAAGGCTCATATACATCTTCTATTGTTTCTGTTTCTTCACTGATAGCGGCCGCTAAAGTATTCAATCCAACTGGGCCACCTCTAAATTTAAGCATAATAGTTTTTAATAATTTATGATCAATTCGATCAAGACCAAGCTCATCAATTTCCAGCAATTTTAAGGCAGAATCTACAACTTCCCTGTTAATTATACCATCTGCTTTCACTTCTGCAAAGTCTCTTACTCTTTTTAAGAGGCGATTAGCAATTCGAGGAGTTCCACGTGAGCGACGTGCAATTTCTAAAGCTCCATGATTTACTATATCAACATCTAATATGTCAGCAGAGCGGCTAACTATTTCCTGAAGTTCTTCCTGATTATAAAATTCCAATCTATTAATAACTCCAAATCTATCTCTTAAAGGGGAACTAAGTCTACCAGCTTTTGTTGTTGCACCTACCAGAGTAAATGGAGCAAGATCAAGCCTAACTGAGCGTGCACTTGGACCTTTACCAATTATTATATCTAGACAATAATCTTCCATAGCAGGATATAAAATTTCTTCAACCATTTTATTTAAACGATGAATTTCATCTATAAATAAAACATCACTTGGCTGTAAATTAGTTAAAATAGAAGCTAAATCTCCTGGTCTTTCAATTGCTGGCCCAGAAGTTTGATGAATATTAACTTGTAACTCATTTGCTATAATATTTGCAAGAGTAGTTTTCCCTAAACCAGGAGGACCATATAACATGACATGATCTAAGGCTTCTTTTCTATCACGGGCTGCCTGAATAAAGATCTTCAATTTTTCTTTTGTTTTACTCTGACCCACATATTCACCTAAATTTAAAGGTCTTAAACCTCTATCAACAGTTTTATCATCTTTTTTCTTTTTGGGAGAAACAACTCGTCTTTCATTTTCCATTATTATCTCTCCTTACCAAGTTGATTCAAAACTAATCTAATTTTTTCTGAAACATTAATATCATTTTCAAACTCAACTTCTCTTAAAGCTCTATTAATTTCAGAAATTTTATAACCTAAAGCAGTAAGAGCATCCACTACATCCTGACGATCTTCATCAGCTGCAGCCCCAGCAGCACTAAATTTATCATTATCACTCTGCAGATAGGCGAATTCTTCCAGTTTGTTCTGGAGTTCCAAAATCAACCTTTGAGCAGTTTTAGGCCCAATACCCGATATTTCTTTTAAAACATCTTCATTTTTCTGCATAATTGCAGATACAAATCTAGAAGCAGGCATCGTATTTAAAATATTTAAACCAGCACTAGGTCCAATTCCATTAACTGTTATTAATATTTCAAATAACTCTTTACCCATTTTTTCTGGGAAAGCAAATAATTTTAAAGCATCCTCCCGGACATAAGTATATGTAAAAACTTCTATTTCTTCACCAACGTGAGGTTGACTTTTAAAACCTGCAAGTTCTAATTCATAGCCAACTCCGTTGATTTCTAAAATCATCTTATTAATTTCAGCATCTATTACTTCTCCTTCTAAATAGCCAATCATAATCTTTCCTCCCATCCAGAATGAGCACTATAAACATGACCATGACAGATTGAAATAGCTAAAGCATCAGCTGCATCATCTGGTCTTGGAATTTCAGATAAATTCAATAATGATTTAACCATCTGCTGCACCTGCATTTTATCAGCTCTTCCATAACCTACTACTGCCTGTTTTATCTGCAGTGGAGTATATTCTGCAACTTTTAAACCAGCCTGCGAACCAGCCAGTAAAATTACCCCTCTAGCTTGTCCCACAGAGATTGCAGTTTTAACATTTTTATTAAAAAACAGTTCTTCTACTGCCATCTGTTCTGGTTCGAATTCTTTGATCAATGCTTCTATATTTCTGTGAATGATTTCTAATCTTTCGATATCATCTTTATCAGCTGAAGTCTTAATAACTCCATATTCTAAAACTTCAAAATGATTTGTTTCTTTATCTAACAGTGCATAACCAATTGTAGCAAGCCCTGGATCAATTCCTAAAATTCGCAAATCCCACACCCCATTCAAACTAATGTTTGAAATAATTATATCATATAAACTTAAGTTATTAAAACAAAAAAATAAAGACACTGCTGAACAGTGCCCTTATTAAAATCTAAATCTATTATATAACAAAAATATTAAAATTAAATTAAATAAAACTAATCTTCTTCTGCTTCAATTTCAGCTCTAATATCTTCTGGAATATCAAAATTAGAATAAACATCCTGAATATCATCATGATCTTCAAGCAGTTCCATTAATCTCATCATTTTTTTTGCATCACTTTTATCTAAAGTAACCACATTATCAGGAATCATAGCAAGATCTGCAGATTCAAATTCATAACCCTCTTCTTCTAAAGCCTTTCGTGCAGATTCATAATTAGATGGATCTGTGTAAATAATAGCTTCCTCATCTCCATAATCTAAATCTTCTGCACCAGCTTCTAGTGCTTCTAATAAGAGATCTTCTTCTCCAACCTCAAATTCATTTAAATCAATTACTAATTCTCCCTTACGCTGAAACATCCAGGCAACACAACCATTAGAACCAAGATTACCACCATTTTTATCAAGAATGTGGCGTACTTCCGAAGCAGTTCTATTTCTATTATCAGTCATGATATCAAGGTATAAAGCAACTCCACCAGGACCATATCCTTCGTAAACAAAGGATTCATAACTCATCCCTTCTAAATTACCTGTTCCACGTTTTATTGCTCTTTCAATATTATCATTAGGCATATTATTATCTTTTGCCTTCTGAATAGCCATTCTGAGATCTGAATTCATTTCAGGATCTCCGCCACCTTCTCTAGCAGCTACAGCTATTTTACGACTTAACTTTGAAAACAGCTTACCCCTTCTTTTGTCTTCTTTCTGTTTTTTATGCTTTATATTAGCCCACTTAGAATGTCCGGCCATATAATAACCCTCCTTAAATCAGATTACACTTTTTTAAATCAATTTACAGCTTATTGTACCATAATTATTCATTTTTTTCAATATCACGTTCTTCTAAAATATCAGTTAGATTTTTAAGTAGGGTGTATATCATTTCTAACTCTTTTTCATTACGCTTTAAAAGCAAATCGGTTATGTTTGAAATTTGAATTGTAGCTTCTGAGCTTATGTCATAATTAATCAACAATTTATCTACTCCAACACCAAGGGCTTCAGAGATATTGATTAACGCTTTAAATGATGGTTCTTTATCTCCTCGTTCTACCTGTCCTATATATGTATAATGCAGGCCAGCTTTTTCCCCAAGCCCTTCTTGGGTTAGTTTATTAAATTTTCTATACTCTCTAATTTTTTTACCAATGTTTTCTCTCTGCATTTTTTCTCACCTCTAATATATATCTTAGAGTTTATCAGAGTGTTTTTAAAGAGATTATAGGTATTTATATAAATTATATAGGTATTATTAGTGTATTTAAGTATTTTTTTAATTGATTTTAGAGATAAATGATAATTATATTATGGAAAACAAATTAATGAATCATAAAATATTAAAACCACAGCCTAAGCTATGGTTTAAAGCATTTATTGCTGCTTTTTTAAATCACTAATCAAAGTATTAAGTTTTTCTTTACCACCATTATTCCAGCTTTCTATAAAACTAACAATCTTTTCTTGATCATAAGAACTTAAATCTTTTGCTAAAAAATTTAAATCATAATTATCTAGATCTTTCATCACATCTATTGCTTTTTTTAATGGGTATTGTACTTTATAATATATTTGATCAACCATTATCTGCCTCCTCAAGCATTTTAACTAAGTTTTCCATTACGGGTATCGTTTCCCGTTCAATAAACTTTATGTAAGCTTCAAGTGATATTATCCGATTATCTAGAACTTTACTACTCATTTCAGGAGAATAATTTTTAAATTGCTCTGATTTGTTTACTGCCTCACCAATATAGTCTACTGCATCTATTATTGTTTTCTCCACTTAAACACCCCTTTTTTTGAGTTTTATAAAAATTGAAAATATAATAGATAAAAAAATAAGTTAACCTATAAGCCGAGTTCTGTATTAGATGATCATCTATCTAGGGGAACAGTTACCTGAACCCTCATGCGTCCTTACCCGGAGAAAAGCGGATCACTTTTATATTCTCCCTATTTGGACTTACTCCAGATGGGGTTTACCTGGCATTCCAGTTACCTGAAACCCGGTAAGCTCTTACCTTACCTTTTCACCCTTACCCTATTTGCATAAGGCGGTATATTTCTGTGGCACTAGCCTGGGAGTTACCTCCACCGGGTGTTACCCGGCATCCTATCCTATGGAGCTCGGACTTTCCTCATCATTTAAGATGCGATCAACTGGTTAACTTATTTTTTTACCATATAAAGTATAACACCAGATTTATAATATGTCAAGTATTTTACTCAAGTTAAAAACACCGAGATAAGAGTCATTACTGATACTCCCAGGGGCGAGTATTTATTTCTGATTTCAGGAATTTCAGCTCTTTCTTTAACTTACTAGAGGCTTCATTCTTTAATCTTTCAACTAATAACTCTCTTACAAATTTTTCACTTCCATAATGACCAAAATCTACTAGATTAATCCCCAATTCTTCTGCAAGCTGTGCTTCATGATATTTAACATCTCCAGTTAAATATAAATCTGCTCCTTGATAATAAGCATCTTTTATAAAATCTGAACCGCTGCCGCTGCAGAGTGCTATCTTTTTTACTTTATTTTTGGCTTTAACAACTTTAATTACATCCAGATTATATATTTCTTTTATTTTATTTAAAAAATCTTGTAATTTTACTTCTGATTTTAAATCCGCAACTCTACCTATACCCTTTTCATTTTTTAAATTTTCCATTTTATATAAATCCCAGGCTGGCTCTTCATAAGGATGGATTTTCAAAAGTTCTTTAACAACCTGATCAATTTTATCATCTGAAACTACAGCTTCAAACCGATATTCCTCAATTTCATTTAAAGTTCCTTTTTCACCTAAATAAGGACTAGAATCTGCTAAAGGTTTGAAATTACCTGTACCTTGATGATAAAAACCGCTGTGACTGTAATTATTATATTCCCCAGCTCCTTTAGCATAAAGTGCGTCTCTTAGTTCCTTAAAGTTAGATTTAGGTACAAATGTAACTAATTTGTGGTAATTTTGACTTTTAGTCCTTTTTAATAGTGAAATATTATTAACATCTAATTTATTTATTAAATAATCATTTAAACCATTTTCAGCAATATCTAAATTTGTATGGGCAGAAAATAGAGCAATATCATTTTTTATTAAATCAAATATTAAGCTTCCACTTTGATTTTGAGTATTAATTGATTTTATACCATTAAAAATAAAAGGGTGATGAGTAATAATCATTTGACAATCCTTAGCTATGGCTTCTTCTAAAACAGCCTTATTAAAATCAAGTGCTATCAAAATATTTTTTACTTCTTGATTTGTATCTCCAACCTGCAGACCAACATTATCCCAATCTTCAGCTAGATCTGCCGGCGCAATTTTTCCCATCAATTGTATAACTTCTGCTGCTTTAATCATAATTGAGCCTCCTTTTAGTTTTTAAATATCTGTTAATATATAATAAATCAAAAAAACCCTGCTCTGATTAGAGAACAGGGTGTTAATATTCTGGTGGGCCCACCAGGATTCGAACCTGGGACCAACCGGTTATGAGCCGGTTGCTCTGACCAGCTGAGCTATGGGCCCGCTGCAAATTTAATTAATTTGTGACGACAAAAATAATTATATGATATAAAACGGCATAGGTCAAGAGTTATTTTGGATTTTTTTAAGTTAATAAATAGGATAATCTATTAATAACTCAGTATTACTAGAGAATACAAAGTAATTCTTTGTTATTCTAGGTAATCTTTTAATTTTTTGCTGCGGCTTGGATGTCTTAATTTGCGCAGTGCCTTTGCCTCTATCTGTCTAATTCTTTCTCTGGTAACTCCAAACTCTTTTCCAACCTCTTCTAAAGTTCTTGGCCGTCCGTCTTCTATTCCAAATCTAAGCTCTAATACTCTTTTTTCCCTGTCAGTAAGAGTATCTAACACACCATCTAACTGTTCTTTGAGCAATATATAGGTTGCTGCCGAAGCAGGTGCTGGAGAGTCCTCATCTTCAATAAAATCACCAAGGTGACTGTCTTCTTCCTCACCAATTGGAGTTTCTAATGAAACAGGCTCTTGAGCAATCTTCATGATTTCTCTTACCTTTTCAGCGGAAATATCCATTTCTTCACCAATTTCTTCAGCTTTTGGCTCTCTTCCCTTTTCTTGAAGTAGTTGTCTGGAAACTCTTATTAATTTATTAATGGTTTCTACCATATGAACAGGAACTCTAATAGTTCTAGCTTGATCAGCTATAGAACGAGTTATGGCTTGTCTAATCCACCAGGTAGCATAGGTGCTGAACTTATAACCTTTAGTGTAGTCAAATTTATCTACTGCCTTCATTAGTCCCATATTACCTTCTTGAATTAAATCTAGAAAAAGCATTCCGCGACCAACATATTTTTTAGCAATACTCACTACAAGTCTTAAATTGGCTTCAACAAGTTGTTGTTTAGCCCATTCTTCACCCTGTTCCATTCTTTTAGAAAGTTCAACTTCTTCCTCAGCTGTTAATAAATCAACTTTCCCAATTTCTTTTAAATACATTCTTACTGGGTCTTCTATACCAACACCCTTAGGAATACTCAGATCAAGACCACTATTTGGGTCGTCTTCATCTTCTTCTTCCTCCTCTAATTTAGAATTCACTACTTCTATATTCATTTCACTAAAAATATCGTAGATTTTTTCTATATCTTCAGAATCTAAATCTATATCTTCCAGAGCGTCCATAATCTCTTCATATGTCAGTTCGCCTTCTTTTTTGCCACGACTGACCAGACCCTTAACTTCATCTATTTTAGCAGGACTTATATCTTTATCAGCCACTTTAGTCCCTCCTTTCAATATTATAATTAAGACTATAAAACGTTAATAAAATACGGTTTAATTTATCCAAACTCAATTCTTTTTTACTAATTAATCTACATAATTTTTTCTTATTTTTAGAAATCCTTTTTGAACTTAAATAATCTGCCAGATCCAAAATTCTGTTCTTATTTAAAGAATTATCTTGTTTGACTAAGATTTCTGACCAGTAAGATAAAAGTTCAGCTTCCAAATCTTCTTTGATTTTATCAAGATGGATAGAATTGCTAATCACACTGCCTTTAAATAAACGTTCGGCCAGCTGAGCTGTTCTTCCATTAAAATCATTTTTAGAAATTTTACCTGCTAATTCCTCTCTCAGTGATGGATTACTAATAAAATGAGCAAGTATTTCTTCTTCAACTTTTTGATAATATGATAATTGTGAGTATAAGTCAAATGTTTTTTCTTTTTGCTTATTTTGTTTTTCTCTATTACTTGTATAATTCCTTCTTTTATTTTTCTTAAATTCTTTTTCAACTTCTTCAGCCAGCACATCTGCTTTAAAGTTAGTTTTTTCAGCAGCTCTTTCTATATAAATTTCTCTTTCTAAATTATCTTCAACCTCACTTAAAAGTTCAACCATCGATCTTAGAACTTTTTTTCTAATACCAGGTTCAGAAAGATTTTTATCTTTTACAATCATATTAATTTTAAAATCTATTAAACTAACTGCTTTTTCTATCAACTCATTAAAAGCCTCTGACCCTTCATTTTTTAAAAGCTGATCGGGGTCACTTCCTTCTTCAAGTTCAATCACCTTAACATTGATACCTGTATCATTAAGAATATCTAAACCTCTTAAAGTTGCTTTATTTCCAGCTGTATCAGCATCATAAGCAATATAAGCATTTTCTGCATATCTTCTAATCAGTTTTGCCTGTTCTTCGGTAAAAGCTGTACCTAAAGAAGCAATTGAATTTTTAAATCCCTTTTTGTGGGCCTGAATAACATCTGTATAGCCTTCCATAATTATACAGCTGTTTTCTTTTCTAATATGATCTTTAGCAAGATGCAAACCATATAAATTTTTCTTTTTACTAAAGAGTGGAGTTTCAGGGGAATTTAAATATTTAGGACCATAACCATCCTCACCATTTAAAATTCTACCTCCAAAAGCTATTACTTCTCCCCGATTATTAAATATAGGAAACATAACTCTATTTCTAAATTTATCATAATGAGAATTATTATTTCCTTCACTGATTAAACCAGCTTTTTCAATTAAATGAATACTAAAATCTTTTTTCTTTAGAAAATTTAGTAAAAGCTGCCACTCATCAGCTGCATAACCAAGATTGAATTTCTTTATATCATTTTCGTCAAATCCACGGTCATTTAAATATTCAAGTGCTTCTTTACCCATATTAGTATCAGTTAAAAGATAATTATAAAAACGAGCAGCTAATTTATTTAAAGAAAAAAGCTCTTCTCGTTCTTTATAAACTTGACGCTGCTGATTACTCATATCAGGTAGTTCCATCCCACTTCTTTCAGCAAGCATTTTTATCGATTCTATAAAAGTTAAATTTTCTATTTCCATCACAAAATTTATAGAATCACCACCAGCTCCACAGCCAAAACAGTGGTAAAAATTATTGTCGGGATTCACAAAAAAAGATGGAGTTTTTTCACTATGAAAAGGACATAAACCTTTATATCTATTACCTGTTTTTTTTAGTTCTAAATAATCAGAAACTAAATCAACAATATCAACATTTTCTTTTAATTCATCTATAAATTCATCTGAATATCTGGTCAATTTATCCACCCTGACCTTAATTTTATTACAATAAAATATTTTTAGAGATCAGCAATCTAGAAAAAGCAATTACTGTTGTAATTATATTTCTCTAAAAATTATTTTTATCCTGCATTTATTTAATAATGTAAATTTTTTAATCTGTTATTAGTCTTTATCAAACCAGGGAGTCGGTATAAAAAATTTTCTACCAAGATTAATCGCATAACGATCAGTCATTCCTGCAATATAATCAATTACAGCCTGTTTGTGATTTTTCTCGAATTCCAGATATTCATCTGGAATATAATCAATGTTTTTCATAAAAAATTCGTATAAAAGTTTTAATAATCTCTTAGCCTTACCTTCTTCACTTTTACCCTCAGAACCAATATATACATTTTCAAAAAGAAATGTTCTTAATTCTCCAGTGGCAGATTTTACTTCAGCTGATCTCTTAATTTCCTGCTGCTGCCAGCTGGAATTAATTAAATCCCTGACCATTATATCTATTCGTTCGGAATGAGAACTACCAAGAACAGAAATTGCAGCAGCTGGTAGGTCATCTTGTTTTATAATGCCGGCTCTTAAAGCATCATCAATATCATGATTAATATAAGCAACTCGATCTGCAATTCTAACAATTTGACCTTCAAGAGTAAAAGGTTTATCTTTCCCAGTATGATTCAAAATCCCATCTCTGACCTCTATACTAAGATTTAGACCTCTACTGCCATTACTTCTCTTTTCTATAAGATCTACTACTTTTAAACTCTGTAGATTATGATTAAATTCTTCTCCAGTGATTTCTGTTAAAGCTGCCTCACCGGCATGACCAAAAGGTGTGTGTCCGAGGTCATGCCCCAGGGCAATAGCTTCAACTAAGTCTTCATTTAATTTAAGAGCTCTGGCAATTGTACGCGCAATCTGTGATACTTCCAGAGTATGAGTCAATCGAGTTCGATAGTGATCACCTTCAGGTGCAATAAAAACCTGTGTTTTATGCTTTAATCTTCTGAAAGCTTTAGAATGGATAATTCTATCTCTATCATGCTGAAAAATAGTGCGTATATCACAACTATCCTCTTCTTTTAATCTACCTTTACTCTCAGAACTCAAACAAGCTGCAGCTGAAAGTTTTTCTTTTTCCCATTCCAGCTGCTCGACTCTAGAAAACATAATATCAGCTCCTAATCTTCAAAATATGAAAGTACTTCAACGGCAGTTTCTTCAATATTTTTATCTGTAACATCTATCACTGGACAGCCTATTTTTTCCATAATGGAATCAGCATATTCAAATTCTTCATCGATTCTTTCTTTAGCTGCATAGGTTGCTTCATCACCAAGCCCCATATTTTTTAATCTTTCAATACGAATATCATTTAATAATTTGGGATCAATAGTCAAGCCAACAACCTTATCATCTGCATTTTCTAAAACAGAAGGGTGTACATCTACTTCTGGAACTAGCGGTACATTAGCTGTTTTATAACCAAGATATGATAAATGAACAGAAAGTGGAGTTTTAGAAGTTCTAGAGACTCCAACTAAAACAATATCAGCCTCTTCATATCCTTTAGATTCATTTAAATCATCAAATTGAAGTGTAAACTCCATAGCTTTAATTCGATCAAAATATGCATCATCTAATTGATATTTAAGTGCAAATTCTTCTTTCGGGGCAGTATTTAATTTTCTGGATACAATACCTAATGGTTCATCCATCATATCAACATATTCTAAGCCATAATTTTCAGCAAGTTGATTTAAATGAGCTCTCATTTCACTTTTAACAAAAGTATAAGCAATTATTGCATTTTCTTCTTCAGCTTTTTTTAGTATTTCATCAATCTTTTCAATTGAACGCACAAATGTGAATGTTTTCATTTCCACTTCGTAACCCGGAAATTGTCCAGCAGTTGATTCCATCAAGTTCTTAGCGGTTTTACCTGTGCAGTCAGAAATAATATAAGCGACTATGTGCTCTTTATCCATAATACTCACCCCTTTGACTTATTTTTAATCTGTAACTAATTTTTAATCTAAGGCTATTTCTTCAATATCCATAACCTCTGACATTAATTCTGAAATACAAGACAGCAGAGCCAGACGATTATTTTTAACTTTTTGATCATCTACCATAACCATCACACTGTCTAAAAAAGCATCAATATATTCTTTAAGTTCTACCAGTAGATATAATCCTTGCTGATAATGTTTAGAATTAAAGGATTCTTTTATTTTTGATTCTCGCTGGTTAACTGCTTTATATAGTTCTTTTTCTTCATCCTCTACTAATAGTCCTGCATCAATCTCTAAATTGTTTTCTGCTTTTCCACTGATATTTTTAGCACGAACTAGACCTCGAATTAAATCTATAAATAGTTTTGAATTCTCTGATCTAAAACTCATCAGCTTATGAGCTCTTTGATAAATATCAAGCAAATCATGATCATTAATATTAATGACAGCATTTATTATATCATATCTAACATTTTCTTCTGATAGTAAGTTCTCAAGCCGCTGCTTGATAAATTCTTTTAATTCTGAAGCAGCAGTATCAAAATTTTCTAAATTAATTTCTACAATTTCCATTGATAATTTAATTATCTGATCAATATTAATTTCAAATTTATTAGCAAGAATAATTCTAAGCAGACCAGTTGCCTGTCTTCTTAGTGCAAAAGGGTCTTGAGAACCACTTGGAATATTCCCCAATAAGAAGTGACTGCTTAAATTAAATAATTTTTCAGCCACAGCAAGTGCTGTTCCACTTTTTGTATCTGGTAATTGATCTCCAGCAAACCGCGGTAAGTAATGCTCAAAAATAGCTTCTGCAGTTTCTGAAGCTTCACCTTCTAAAAGAGCATACTCTTTACCCATTAAACCCTGTAAATTAGCAAATTCATTAACCATTTCTGTAGCGAGATCATTTTTGCAGAGCTCAGCTGCTCTAACTGCCATTTCTTTTCTTTGGGGTTCGTAATCTAAAATTTCTGCAATTTCAGCAGTTATTTTCTGTAATTTTTCTACTTTCTGATATACACTACCTATATCTTTCTGAAAAACTATATCTTTAATATCTTTACTTCTATTTAAAAATCCATATTTCTGATCTTCAGCAAAGAAAAATTGGGCATCATCTAATCTACCTTTTAAAACCATCTTGTTACCGGAAATAACTTCATCAAGATAATCACTACCACCGTCACGAACACCAATAAATTCAGCCTGAAGCTGATTATCTCCATTCATCACTGGAAAATAGCGCTGATGTTTTTCCATTGCAGTAATTAAAACTTCTGCTGGTAATTTTAAATATTCTTCAGAAAAACTACCCTTAAAAGCAGTAGGATATTCAATTAAATCAATTACCTCTGCTAATAGAGAATCTTTAATAACCGCTTGACCAGATAGTTCTAAATTATTGATTTGATCTTTGATTATTTTTCTTCTGGCATCCTGCTGCACAATAATGGAAGCTTCTTCTAAAGTTGAAAAATATTCTTTTGCATTATTTATTTTTATTTTACCTTTACTTAAAAATCTATGACCAATACTATAATTAGAGCTTTCTACACCAGCTATTTCTATATCAAGCTGTTCTTGACCAAATAAAAGAAGCAGCCATTTTATCGGTCTGATAAATTCCATTTTCACACTGCCCCAGCGCATGGCTTTTGGTAGAGGTACTTGATCTACAATTTTCTTTAAAATATCAGGTAAAATATCTGCTGTTTTCTTACCCTTTTCTACTTTTTCAGCATATAAATACCCATCTTTTTCTACCAATTCATCTACAGCTACACCCTGACCGCGTGCAAAACCTTCTCCTGCTTTAGTAGGGTTCCCATTATCATCAAATGCAATATTTGCGGCCGGACCTCTGACTGTTTCCTTATTATCTGACTGGGTTTCAGCTAAAGAATTGACAGCTAAAACAAGTCTTCGAGGTGTAGAATGAACATTCATTTTTTCATATTTCAAATTATTATTTTCAAATATTGCCGCTGCTGTTTTATAATAATCTTCTCTAAATTTCTTCATAGACGCAGCAGGCATCTCTTCAGTTCCAATTTCAAAAATTAAATTTTTTGCCATCTTTATCACTCCTGATCTCCTGAGTTTAAGTAGCTGGCTGCACATTCATGAGCCAGTTTCCTAACTCTTTTAATAAATCTTGTTCTTTCAGTTACACTAATTGCTCCTCTTGCATCTAAAAGATTAAATGTATGTGAACATTTTAAAGTATAATCATAAGCTGCCAGTGATAATTCTGCTGCCAGTGAATTTTCAGCTTCAGCTTCATAAATATCAAACATTTCAAATAAACGATCAATATCTGCTACTTCAAAATTATATTTAGACTGCTCAACCTCATTTTGATGATAAATATCTTTATATTTTACTCCTTCAACCCAGGTTAAATCATATACATTTTCAACTTCCTGTAAATACATAGCTATTCTTTCTAAACCATATGTTATTTCTACAGTTACCGGATCAGCCTTAAATCCACCGACTTGTTGAAAATATGTAAACTGAGTTATTTCCATTCCATCAAGCCAGACTTCCCAGCCTAAACCCCAGGCTCCAAGTGTTGGCGATTCCCAGTTATCTTCTACAAAACGAATATCATGTTTTTTAGGTTCAATACCTAATGCTCTTAAACTGTCTAAATAAATTTCTTGAATATCATCTGGAGATGGTTTCATAATTACCTGATACTGAAAATAACGCTGCAGACGGTATGGGTTATCTCCATAACGACCATCTGTTGGGCGACGACAGGGCTGAACATAAGCTGTATCCCAAGCTTCTCCTCCTAATGAACGCAAAAATGTTGAAGGACTCATAGTACCTGCACCTACCTCAATATCGTAGGGCTGTTCAATTACACATCCCTGATCACTCCAAAATTTATCCAATGAAAAAATAATTTCCTGGAAATTCATAAATACACTTCCTCTCGTACTCTTTTTAAATTTTTTGCTAAAATAAAACCTTATCCTCAAGGACAAGGCAAAAACTTAGTTGGTTAATTATTCATTTTTCTTATTGTATGGAGAAAAGTTAACGATTTAGGCTTTAAGTCAAGATGATAAATTAAAAATTTTTCTGTAACTTCATTGATTTTTTCTAATATATTTGTTGAAAAATGAGCCGCTTTTAACTGAGATATTTCTGCAAAAGTAACTTTATATAAAGCTCTCATTTCATTTAAAGAAAAAAGGGTATGTTGATTTTTATTATTAAAACAATTTTTACAAATTGAGCCACCCTCTTCCACACTAAGTGGAGTTGATCCATTTAAATCAACTTTTTCTCCGCAAACTGTACAGTTCTCAATTTCTGGTTTTACTCCCAATAAAAGCAGTAATTTTGCTTTAAAAACTGTTAAATAAAAAAGCAGCTCTTCTTTATCTGCCTGAGCCATTTTTTCTAAAATAACAACTAGAAGCGAAAAAAGAGCCTGATCAGCTTCATCTTCCAGCCCGGCCCGTTCTATATATTCGGAAACAACACTGGCATAAGCCATATAATCTAAGTCTTCTCTTAACTTAGAATTCATAGCTATAGATTCAATATGATTTATTTTAGCCAGTGATTTCCCTTGATATAAAATAAAATTATGGTAACTAAATGGCAGCACAAGTCCGGAGCGAGATTTATTTCCCTTCCGGGCTCCTCTAGCTACTGCCTTTAATTTACCCTTTTCTCTGGTATATAAAGTTATCAGACGATCTGACTCACCTAAATCAAATTGTTTTAAGACTAATGCTTCTGTCTCAAAGGTTGCCACTTAATTCAACTCCCAATTATTCCTCATCGTCTGTTACAATTGTTACTCCAGAGCTTGCACCTATACGATTAGCACCTGCATCAAGCATTTCTAAAGCCTGCTCGAAGTTTTTAATTCCTCCAGATGCTTTAACACCTACATCTCTTCCGACAGTTTTACGCATTATACCAACATCCTCAACTCTAGCACCATAATCACCAAAACCAGTTGAAGTTTTAACAAAATCAACACCGGCATCTTTAGCCATTTCACAAGCTTTAACAATTTCTTCTTCATCTAAATAACAGCATTCCAAAATAACTTTTACAATAATGTCAGAACTGACACCTGCTTTTTTAGTAGCATCCACAACAGACTTAATATCTGCTTTGAAAATCTCATAAGCACCTGATTTAAAAGCACCAATATTCATTACCATATCAATTTCTTGGGCACCATTTTTAATAGCATTTCTAGTTTCAAATGATTTTACTTCTGTAGCATTGGCCCCTAAAGGAAAACCCACTACTGTAGTTACCTTAACTGAACTTTCTTCTAATAATTTTGCAGCTAGAGGAACATATATTGGATTGACACAGACTGAAGCAAATTCATGTTCTTTTGCTTCCTTACACAACTTTTTAATATCATCCACAGTTGCTGTTGGATTCAAATTTGTATGGTCAATCATTTTAGCCATATCACGAGGTTTGATCGCCATTTTTAAAACCACTCCTTAAATTCTTATATTTTTGCTTTATCAATATTATTATTCTACAAACTTTGTCATAGTCCTGCAATAAATTTATTTATAACCCATTCTTTTGAGTAAATTATCTTTTTCACGCCAGTCTTTTAGAACCTTAACCCAGAGATCAAGATAAACTTTAGTCTGCATTAAATCTTCTATTTCTTTTCGGGCAGAACTCCCAATCTTTTTTAACATCTTACCATTCTTACCAATAATAATCCCCTTATGAGATTTCTTTTCTACATAAATGTTAGCTCTGATGTAGTAATCATCATTTTTTCTTTCTTTAACTTCTTCAACTAATACTGCTACACCATAGGGAACTTCTTCGCGAGTTAAATAAAATATTTTTTCTCTAATCATTTCTGCAAACACAAATCTTTCTATTTGATCTGTTATCATATCCTCAGGATAATACTGAGGACCTTCAGGTAAATTAGAAAATATTTTTTCTAATAAATTATCAGTGTTTTTATTATTTAAAGCAGATATAGGAATAACTTCTTTACCCACTTTTTGACTGTAATTTTTTTGTTTTTTCATTAAGTCTTTATTAGATATTTTATCAATTTTATTCATAACGTAGATAATTTCTTGATCACTATTTTTAATCTGATTATAGATCAATTCATCATTTTTACCCCAATAGGTGCTGCCATCTAAAATAAAAATTATTACATCAATTCCATCAAGGCTGTTATATGCTTCATTTTGCATAAATTTATCCAGTTCATTACGTGCTTCATGGATACCTGGAGTGTCAATAAAAATTATCTGCCCATCAGTTTCTGTATAAATTGCTTTTATACTATTTCTTGTTGTCTGCGGCCTGGGAGATATAATATTAATTTTCTCTCCAACTAAAGTATTAACAAGAGTCGATTTACCAACATTTGGTCTACCAATAACTGTTACAAATCCAGATTTATAGCTCATTGTTTTTCACCAAATCATTGTTACTAAAGGCACCAGGTAATAATTCTGTACTAGTCATTGTTAGTTCTTTACCCTCTGCAGTCATCATTACTACTTCAATATCCCCATCAGCAAATTCCTGAATAACCTGACGACAGGCTCCACAAGGTGGTACAGGATTTTTAGTAGAACTTACTATTAATAGGGCCTTAATTTTACGTTCCCCCTGTGAAACTGCTGTAAATATAGCCGATCTTTCAGCACAATTTGTTAAGCTAAAAGATGCATTTTCAATATTTACTCCTGTATATATTGAACCATCTTCAGTTAAAACTGCCGCTCCTAATGGAAATTCTGAATATGGTACATAAGCATTTTTTTGCGCCTCTTTTGCTTTTTTAAACATTTTTTCTTTAATTTCTTGATCCATTACTAACACCTCACACTATTACTTCATAATTTTAATAATTAATATCGGTTCCATTTGGAACTACTTGAATCCATGTCTGCCCGGGATTAATTTCTATTTCATCACCAGCAGAATTTAAATATATAATTTTTTGATTGCGCTTTTCCCATTTCCCTTCAATAACAATTCCATCTCTAAATAACTGCATTTCACCACCAGATTTTAGATCAATTTCCTGTCGACCAACATCATCTATAGTAGAAGTTTTAACATATTGAACTATAATATTTTTTGCTTTTAACTGCTCATCACTTTCTACCAGATGGGGAGTTGATTTATCATTTAAAAATCTTAAATAATTATTATCTAAACTGTCATATTCATATATTACTGAATATGAGCCCCAATAATCGATTGTTATATTTTCTGCTTTTTGAAAATTACTTATAATTGAAGCGGTTAAAAAGTTAAACTGTTCCTGATATTCTTTTTCTGAAAGATTTTCTAAATAATTTTTTAAAGGTTCTCTGCCAGAATAAAGATTATGTGGTGCTAATCTTTTGCTGCTTCTCCAGAAATATTGACTCTTATAAAGTTGATCTAAATGTAAAACATCATTAACAGTAAGTAGAGCAAATCCACGTGGGCTGGCACCTGCATGAAGAAATAACGCATCATAAAACTGTGAAGTCTCAATTAAAGCCGGTCTAGCACTTCTTATTGGACCTATTTTCTCTGGTATTTCAGGCCAAAAAATTGCTAAAAACCTTGTTATTCCACCTTCTAACATAAACTCATATACTATTTCAGCTTTATCCAGACCACTTTGTGGTCTTGCTGCCGGTGAATTCTCTATTGAAGCAGCAACAGCATGTTTATAATAGGTGGTATCAACTCCCAACCCTGTAAATGGTGACAGCATTTCAAAATCTTCTTCATAACTTTCTGCTTCCGATATTTCTTCTTCATATTCTTCTTCAATATTTTCTATTTCTTTTTCTAATTCTTCTTCACTTAATTCTTTTTTTTGAGTAACTTCTTCTTTTTCTGCTGGCGGCTGTTCTCCCCCAAAGCTGCAGGCAGTTAAAAGCATTAATGTTATAAACAGCAGTGTCAACAGTAAATATAACTTTGATTTCATTATTTCACCTCTAAACAATTATTACTCTTCCTCAAATTTTATGGATTGGTCACTGATTAACTTGATTTTTCTAATTCTATTATCAATAATATTTTCAATAACAAAGGTTGTATCTTCTAATTCTAATTTTTCTCCTTTTACAGGTAATCGATTTAAATAATATAAAATTAAACCACTTACTGTTTCATAATTATCACTTTCTATCAGTGGATCTTCTAAATATTTATTTAATTCTTCAATATCAACTCTACCATCGAGCATCAATGTATTATCATCAATTACTTCTATATAGCTTTTTTCTAAATCAAATTCATCCTGAATATCCCCAACTATTTCCTCTAATAAATCTTCAATTGTAATCAAACCAGAAGTACCACCATACTCATCTACAACAACAGCCATGTGCTCTTTTCTTTCTTTCATTTCAGATAATAATTGATTAATTGGTTTTCCTTCTGGAATAAAATATATAGGTTTAACAAATTCTTCAATATCAACATCGCTTTTTTCTTCTAATAACAACTCCAAAAGATCTTTAATATATATTAAACCAATAATATTATCTATTGATTCTTCAAAAACAGGAATTCTGGAATGTCCCTTTTTAACTCCCATTTTTATTAACTCACTTAAAGAAGAATTTTTTTCTATACAAACCATATCAATTCTTGGTATCATAATTTCTTTAACTAGAGTATCATCAAACTCAAATACACTCTGTATCATTTCTTGTTCAGTTTCTTTAATGACACCCTCTCTCTGGCTTACATCAACAAAGCGCCTTATTTCTTCCTCACTTAAAAAAGCTGAAGAAATCAAGCTTTTATCTTTAACAAAAAGATTAACAATTTTTGTGAAAAGATAAATAAATGGTGATAAAATTATTTCTAAATAGTATAGGGGGACCGAAGCTGCTTTTGCATAATCAATCGCATGATTGTTCCCCAAAGATTTAGGTGTAATTTCACCAAAAATTAAGATCAATAATGTAACTACACCAGTAGCAATCCCAACACCCTTACTTCCAAATAACTCAATAGATAAAGCTGTAGCTATGGAGGAAGCTGCTATATTGACTAAATTATTACCAATAAGAATCGTAGTTAATAACCTGGTTTGGTTATGCAATAACTTATCAACCCTGGCTGCATGTTCATCTCCCCTTTGAACTTTTTCCTTGATTTTGATTCTATTAACAGACATAAAGGCTGTTTCTGAACCGGAAAAAAAGGCAGACAATAATATTAATACAAAAAACGAACTTAACTCTAAATACATTTCAAATCTCCTCCACAGTCAACTAAATAATCAAATTCTGAAAAAATAAAAAATAAAGATTGTAATAAAACTGCCGAGTAAAATACCTAAAAATATTTCTTTTAATGAGTGGGTTCCCGCTTCTAATCTGCTCTGTACAGTTAAAAAAGCAAGTATTAGTGCTAAAGAAAACGCAAGTAAACTTTCAGTTAAAAACCAAATAATCAAGACAACAGATGCTGCAAGAGCACTATGTCCACTAATTATTCCACCTTTTAAAGGTGTCCCACTGCTAAATACTGATTTTAAGGTAATTACCAGAATAAATATCAAAAATAGATTAATAAAAATTAAATGAAGAGGTTCATGTCTTAAATTAAATATTAAATTTAATGATAATTCCTGCGCTTTTTTAAAAAAAACCAAATAAGCAATAAAAATTGCATTTCCTGCTGCTACTACTACTGCAGCAGCGCTTATATTTTTAGCAATTCTTGCTTTAAAACTATAATCCTGGGTCAGGATATCAATTATTATTTCTACAGCTGTATTAATTAATTCAGCAAAAATCACAAGAGAAATTGCAATGATTACCAATGACAACTCTACCCGACTTAAATCAAATAAAAGACTAAAGACTAAAACAAAAATTGCAGCTATTAAATGAATTTGCATGTTTTTTTGGGTTCTAATCGCATGAATTAAACCAGCAATTGCGTAATTAAAACTTTCTATTGTTTTAAGAATCCACATTTTGACACCTAATCTCTACTAATACCTAATTGAGTTAAAACTCTTTCTTCTTTCTGCCGCATTTCATTCTTTTCCTTTTCACTGTGATGATCATAACCAAATAAATGCAGCATTCCATGTACAGTTAAATAAGCAAATTCTCTTTTTAATGGATGGTTATATTCTTCTGCCTGCTCAGCAGCACGCTGAGCTGAAATAATAATATCACCCAGCATTTCCTCATCAATTGGAAATGACAGTACATCTGTAGCTTCATTTTTTTCTCGATATTTATTATTAAGTTCTTTTATCTGCTGATTACTAACAAAAGCAATACTTACTTCTCCACCACTATAGCCTTCAATTTCAGCAGCGGTTATAACTACTTTTTCTAGAAGTTCAAGCATTTCTTCTTCAATTTTAACAGCATCCTGTTGATTATTAAATTCTACATTAAGCACTATTTTTACCACCTTTCATTTCTTTCAGTAGTTTTTCTGGATATTCTACTCTTTGATGATAAATACCAGTTAAAACTTTAACAAAGCTTTTAACTATTGTATCTAAATCACTTAAGGTTAAATTTGATTGATCAAGCTGATTTTCTATTAATTTATCTTTTACAAGTCCTCTAACAAATCCTTCTATTCTGTCATGATTGTTTTTGTTAAAGTTTTTAGACCTTAAAGCAGCCTCTGTAATATCAGCTAACATAATAATTGCTGCTTCTCTACTCTGAGGTTTAGGGCCATCATAACGAAAATCTTTTTTTTCAATATCATCATGTTTATTATCCTGCAGTGCCTGCTGATAAAAAAATGAGATTAAATTAGTTCCATGGTGCTGTTTAATGATATCTATAATTTTAGAAGGTAAAGCACTTTCTTCAGCTAATTCAACTCCATCTTTAACATGTGACTTAATTATTAAGGCACTTAAATTAGGAGATGTTTTATCATGCGGATTTTCCCCTCCAAATTGATTATCAGAGAAAAAATATGGTCTTTTTAGTTTACCAATATCATGATAATAAGCGGCAGCCCTTGCTAATAATGCATCTGCACCTACATCTTCAGCTGCTGTTTCAGCTAGATTACCAACTATTACACTGTGGTGATAGGTACCCGGTGCTTCAACAAGCATTCTTTTTAAAATAGGTTGACTTGGATTTGAAAGTTCTAATAATTTTACAGAACTTGTCATATCAAATAAATCTTCTAAATATGGTAATAACCCATTTGCTAGAACACCTACTAACAGTCCATTAACAATTCCGCCTCCGATTGACCAGATTAAATAACTCCAATCTTGATTTTGTTGAAGTAATGACAGACCTCCTATTAGAAAAACCAATATGAAACTGACATTTAAACCAGCTCGAATGATATCGCCACGCTCTTTAACCTTTGTTACACTAAAAATACCAATTAAACCAGCTAAAAAAGATGTAAGTACTATATTGAAATTCATATCATAGATAGGAGCGATTAATAAACTGATAAATAATGTAGTAATTAAAGCTGTATCACTACCAATCAAAATAGTTAATAGTATCGAAGCCATTGCAGTTGGAACCATATAGTTTACAAAAGGATTATGAAATAGAGTTAAAATTTTGGCTAAAACAACTACCATTAAAATTAAGAGTTCAACCAGCAGCAGTTTGCTATTATCCTGCCAGATATCCTTTTGATATTTATAGAAATAAAAACCAAGTATTATAATCAAAATAAGACTAATTATTATTCTCCCACTAATGTTGTAATAATTAATTCCACCTTTTTGCAGTCCTAACCTTTCTAAAACCTCTATATCAGCTTCTGTAACAACATCACCTTTACGAACAATGATTTCACCCTGGCGTACTGTTTTTTCTACAGCATCAACATCCGATATCGCTTCCTCACGTCTATTGGTAGTGGCTTCTTGATTTAAAAACATATTAGCAGCAATAACTTCATCTGAAATTTCTGCTAATATTAATCTATTATTTCTTGAAATATCCATCTCCATTGCATTTTGACGAAGGTCTTGACGTGCAGATTCTAGATCTGATGGTAATATTCTACTTTGTAATTTTTCCTGTACAAGGTTTATTGACCTATTTCTAAGATCAGCTAATTCATCATCATTTAATCTAATTAAACCAGCTAAATTATCACTGCTGATTTCAAAATCTAATTTACCATTTATTAATTTAACAATCTCATTAACTTCTGATTCAGTTAAATTATCTATTTCATTTTGACTTAGAGCTTCTTCTGCAGTGTTTTCATTATTTTGCTTGCTTTCTAAAATTGTTCCATTTTGCTGAACTCTTTCGTTTTCTTCTAAATCAAGCTTATTATAATAGAAAAATTGTCTTTCAGCTTTTACTGTATCAAATAAATCATTAACCTTATTTAAAACTTCTTCCTCCACCGTACTATCCTCTTCATATACTCTTGGGGCTGTATCAGCTGCCCGCTGTCGCAATTCAGAGGTTCTAGCTTCATCGATAAATCTAATTGTTCTTGGGGCAGTAATATCATTTTGACTAACCTGTCCAGCTCGCAAATCAACCTGATTAGGAATCAGATCAAGACTTAAAGTTAGAGCAATTAAAATAAAGAAAATCACAGCCCAAATAATTTTATAAGTATTAGATGAAAAATTAAGATATTCTTTTCTCCATCTGCGGAGTTTAACTCTCAATTTTTTCATAAATTTCATATTTAACTCCCACTTTCATAACTTTCGTATGCTTTAATGATTTCTTTAACCAGATCATGCCTTACAACATCATGTCTGCTTAAGTAGACAAAGTCTATCCCCTTAATATCTTTCAATATTTTCTGAACCGTTGCCAGCCCAGAACGTTTTTTACTGGGAAGATCTATCTGAGTGATATCACCAGTGATTACAGCCTTAGAATTAAAGCCAATTCTGGTTAAAAACATCTTCATCTGTTCTAAAGTAGTATTTTGAGCTTCATCTAGAATCACAAAAGAATCATCAAGCGTTCTACCCCTCATGTAAGCAAGTGGTGCAACTTCTATAATATCTTTTTCCTGATATAATTTAGCTTTTTCAGGTCCTAAAATATCATACAAAGCATCATATAGCGGTCTTAAATAAGGATCTACTTTTTCCTGCATATCTCCCGGTAGAAAGCCTAAATTTTCTCCAGCTTCAATTGCAGGTCTAGTTAAAACAATTCTATTTATTTCATTTTTTAAAAGACTTTTAACTGCCATTACCATAGCTAAATACGTTTTTCCAGTTCCAGCAGGTCCGATAGAAAAAACAATATCTCTATTTTTTATTGACTCTAAATAAAGTTTTTGACCCATGGTTTTAGCTTTAATCTTTCTACCTTTGTAGTTTTCCAGCACAACTTCATCAAAAATCCTATCTAAATTAACAGCTGGATTTCTTTTCAAAAGTTCAGCTGCATATTTCAATTTTCTAGGTGAAAGTTCTTCTTTTTTATCTGTTAAAGAAATTAACTTTTTAATTATTTTCTCGGTTTCTTTGTTTTTATTATCGTCATTAATCTTTATTTGGTTACCTCGACCATTTAATTTAATAGATAGTATTTCTTCTAATAATTTTAAATTGCGATCATTATGACCAAAGAAATTTTGAGCAAGCTTATAATCATTGATTTCGATAATTTTATCTGTTTGACTCAAATTATAACTCCTCCTTAATTACTTTTACTTAACTATTATATCATATTTATTTCTTTAAACAAATTTAGCGAAAAACTGCAGCCGGAGGTTGGCCACAGTTTTTTATATTATAATATTATTTTTTTCTTAAAGCTTTAGGCTTAGATAATATCTCATTATAAATAACAGCTTTTTCTACCTCACTATATTGAGCAAAAGTTTTTGCAAATGAATTACTTTTTTTAGTACTTTTTATCCCATTTGTTTTTTTATTAATAGTTCTTTCATTGTCTTTATTATTTGATTTTTTGTTTTTATTTAAAATTTCTTCTTTTTTTCTGTCTAATGATTTTTTTTCTGCTGTACTAATTCTTTTTTTAACTTCTTCTTGATCATATTGATTATAGTCAAGATCAGCTGAGCTATCACTTCTCTGTGTTTCTTCACCTGCCTGATTAATTGTTAAGTTGAAATTTTTCATTAAAAAATTAATAACTTTTTTAACAATTGAAAACATCTGGAATAGAATGAAGAAAAATATAATAAATATTGGAAGTGAAAATATTAATCCTTCCATACTCCACCTCAACTTTCAAAGCTATTTTTTAAAATCAATTTCCATTTTGGGAATCATTGTCAGTTTCTGAAGTTTCTGAAATACTTGTTCTCATTTTTGTATCTGATTCTACATTTTTAAGTTTCATATAATCCATTACTCCCAAATTTCCTTTTTTTAGCGCTTCAGCCATTGCAAGTGGTACTTCAGCTTCAGCTTCGACAACTTTAGCTCTCATTTCTTGAACTCTTGCTTTCATTTCTTGTTCTTCAGCAACAGCCATAGCTCTTCTTTCTTCTGCTTTAGCCTGTGCAATTTCTTTATCTGCTTCTGCCTGATCAGTCTGAAGTTGAGCTCCAATATTTTTACCAACATCAACATCTGCTATATCAATAGATAAAATTTCAAATGCTGTTCCAGAATCTAAACCCTTGTCTAAAACTGTTTTAGAAATAGAATCAGGGTTTTCTAATACTTTTTTATGAGATTCCGCAGAACCTACTGTTGTAACTATTCCTTCACCAACTCTTGCCAGTACAGTTTCTTCTCCTGCTCCACCAACAAGACGTTCTATATTAGCTCTTACAGTTACTCTAGCAGTTGCCATCACCTGAATACCATCCATTGCTACGGCTGTAACTACTGGAGTCTGTATAACTTTAGGATTAACACTCATTTTAACTGCTTCCAGTACATCTCTACCAGCTAAATCAATTGCAGCTGCTCTTTCGAAAGTTAAGTCAATTTCTGCCCTTTGAGCAGCAATTAAAGCATCAACAACACGATCAACATTTCCGCCTGCCAGATAATGAGCCTCAAGTTGATCACTACTTAAACCTTTGCCTGCTTTATGGGATTTAATCATTGGACCAACAATTGAAGATGGAACTACCCTTCTTAAACGCATTCCAATTAAATTAAAAAATCCAACCTTTACTCCTGCAGCAGTTGCTGAAATCCATAATCCCAATGGTATAAAGTAAAAAAATAAAACAAAAAATAAAATTATAGCTACTAAAATTAATATTGATAAAATTTCCATTATTTATTCCTCCTCTGATATTTTGCGAACAACAACTCGAGATCCAGAAACTGAAATCACTTTAACCTTTTGCCCTTTACTAATAAAACTACCTTCACTAACTGCATCGACTCTTTCTCCATTTAATTTTATTGTTCCTGCTGGCCTCAATTTTGACAAAGTTTCTCCTTCTTGATCAAGATAATCTTTTTTAGAAGTTGATGAAAAATAATTTTCAGAACTATTATTTAAAGAAATTTTCTTCCAAAAACGACTACTGCCAAAATTTCTAACCATAAAAACACCGATAATTAAAGTAAAAACAACTACTGCTAAAAAAACATTGATTGCAATTGTGCTGTTAGGAAAAATAAAAAACAGACTCGATAAAACAGCTGTTATACCGCTTATTCCTGCAATTCCAAAACCCGGAATAATAAAAATTTCTGCCAAAATCAATATTATACCAACAATAAATAAAATTACTATTCCTACGCCAATAGAACCAGTAAAAATATGACCAGCAAAAAAGATTAATAAGGTTATTACCCCAACAGTTCCACCAAGTGCAAAACCAGGAGTTAAAGCTTCAAATATCAAAGCAGAAAAAGCAATAATTAAAAGTAATGAACTTGCATAAGGATTACTGACAATCCCCATTATTTTTTCGAAATTAGTCTTTTCTATTGTTCTGATTTCATTTAGATTAATATTTTCTGCTGCTGCAAGATCTGCTAGAGAAGAAACATTAAAATCTGCAATTCCCACTTCTAAAGCCTCAGCTGCTGTTAAAGTTAGCAGCTTATCCTTTTCAATCAAGCCTTCAATTTCCATTGAAGCATCTACCATCGCCTCAGCAATTTGTGGATTTTTATTCCTTCTTTCTGCAGTAGCAGCAAATTCCTTTCTTAAAGCTGAAATATATTTTTCTTCATTTGGTCTGGTCTCAGCAGCACCAATACTTGAAGAAGGTGATATATATAATTTTTCTCCAGCTAAAGCAATTAAAGCTGCAGCTGACCAAGCTCTACCATTAACAAAACTAATAACTTTTACTTCTGATTCTAAAATTCTATCTCTTATTTTAAGTGCTGAATCTACAAAGCCACCCAGTGAATTAATTTCTATAATCACAAAGTCAGCGTTAATATTTTCAGCTTCGGTTAAGCTTTTATCGATAAAACTAAATTCTGCATTATTAATTTCACTGTCTAAATTTATGTGAATAACCTCTGCTTTTGCAGCTGCAGAGCTATAAAAACTAATACTTAAAAAAAATATTAAAAAAATTAAAATTATTTTTTTCATTATGACACCTCCAATAAAGAGGAATAAAGAAAGGGATGATCCCTTTCTTTATAAATTATATTTAATTACTTAGTTTTTCTTTTACTTTAGAACTAACCATTGAACCATCAGCTTTACCTTTAATTTTAGGCATGATCATTCCCATAACCTGTCCCATATCAGACATATTTTCCGCTCCTGTTTCTTCGATAATCTGATCTACCAGTTTATCTACTTCCTCTTCTGACATTTGTTCAGGTAAATATTCTTGTAAAATTTCAATCTCGTTATAAAGTTTTTCCATCACATCTTTTTTGCCTGATTTTTCAAAATCAGATAAAGAATCCTTAATCTGTTTAACCTGTTTAGCTATTACTGCTGTTACTTCCTGGTCATCTAATTCTTCACCAGTTTCTATTTCTTTATTTTTAATTTGTGATCTGGTCATTCTTATTACAGAAAGTCTCTCTTTATCTTTTGCTTTCATTGCCTTTTTCATATCTTCTATTAACTTCTCTTTTAATTTGCTCATCTTTACAACTCCAATCTTTAGTCAATAATATCTTTTACCTTATTTGCAAATATAATTTTAAATCAAATTTATCCTGGGGGCCACTGCAGTTGTCTTCCACCTAAAAGATGGAAATGAATATGATATACTGTTTGACCTCCATCGTCACCACAGTTACTAACTAATCTATACCCAGAATCAGCTATCTCATATTTAGCTGCCATTTTTCCTGCAACTTGATAAATATGGCCTATTAATTCATTATCCTCAGACTGAAGGTTATTTAAATCTGAAATATGTTTTTTGGGCACTATTAATAAATGTACAGGTGCTTGAGGATTGAGATCTTTAAAAGCTACAACTTTTTCATCTTGATAAACAAACTCTGTCTCCATCTCACCTGCAGCAATTTTGCAAAACAAACAATCTTTCAAGAAAACCCCTCCTTTAATTTTCAATATGAAATAAACTTCCATATTTTTAAAACTTCAGTTATTAATTATATTCTCTTAAAAGAACAAAATTCCTTTTATTTTATTATTTGACCTTTTAAATGATAAGGATCAATTGATTTTTCTAACTTAACTTTTACCAATTTGTTTTTTAGATTATCTGGACCATCAACAAGCACTTTTAGATAATTATCAGTATATCCAGTCAAAAGATCTGTAGAATGGTCTCGAACTTCTTCAATTAAGACCTCTTTTTCACTTCCGATAAATTCTTTTTGATAATCAAGCATTAAAGCTTCATTGACCAAACGAAGTTTTTTGCTGTATTCTTTAACTAAATTCCCATTCAACTGCTGCATTTCCGCTGCTGGTGTTCCCTCTCTTGCCGAGTATGGAAAAACATGAACTTTAGAAAAAGCAATTTCTTTAACTGCTTCTAGTGTTTCAGCAAAAGTTTTTTCTGTTTCACCTGGAAAACCTACTATTACATCAGTTGTAATTGCTAGATTTGGTATCTTTTTTCTTAAATCAGCTGCAGTTTCTTTAAAATCTTCTAAAGTATAAGGCCTGTTCATTGCTTCTAAAATTTGGTTGCTGCCGCTTTGTAATGGTAAGTGTAAATGAGGACAGAACATGTCTTTTTCTGCAATCAGATCAATTATTCCTTGATCAATTTCAGTTCCTTCTATAGAACTCAATCTTACTCTTTTTAAATCTTCAAGTTCAGTTAAATCTTTCATTAATTGGGTTAGAGCCTGACTATTACCTTTATCACTGCCATAGGCACCAAGATGAGTACCTGTTAAAATAATCTCCTTAACTCCCTGCTGGCTCAGGCGTTTAATTTCTGTTACTACATCTTCTTTTTTGCGGCTTCTAACTGGTCCCCTCGCATAAGGAATAATACAATAACTACAAAACTGGTTACACCCATCTTCAATTTTAACGTTGGCCCTAGTTGTATTTGACAATCTTTTCAATTCTAATTCTTCATATTCTTTTAATTCTTTATATTCTTTTACATCATTTGTAATTGATTTTCCTGCCAGCATTTCTTCAGCTTTATTTAAAATATCTGCCTTATTATTACTCCCCATTACAAAATCAATTTCTTCTATATCTCTTACTTCATCTGGAAAAGCTTGAGTATAACAGCCAACAATAGCTACAATGCTGTTTGGAAAACTTCTTTTTGCTCTGCGGGCAATCTGTCTTGTTTTACGAGCTGCTTCATTTGTTACCGTACAGCTATTAACAATATAAACATCTGCTTTTTCGGAAAAATCTACAATTTGATAGCCGCTATCTATAAAAATATCTATTACAGCTTCAGTTTCATACTGATTTACTTTACAACCTAAGGTGTAAAAAGCTGCTCTTTTTATCATTTTAATCACCAAGTTCACCTTTCTCATATAATATAGCTGTTAAAGCAGTAATCCCAGCAGTTTCTGTTCTCAAAATTCTGGGACCAAGTGTAATTATCTGTGCATCCAGCCCATCTTTAAATTGATTCACCTCTGCCTCAGAAAATCCACCTTCAGGACCAATAATTAATAAAATCTTGGCTTCAGCAGCAACATTATTTTCTTTAAAAAACTTTTTTAATGAATATTTTTTTTCATCTTCCCACAAAAGTAAAACATAATCAAATTCATCTTTTAAATTTTTCAAATTATCAGTACTGTAAAAATCTTTGATTTCAGGAATCACAGACCTACCTGATTGTTTGGCAGCTGCTTCAGCAACTCTATGCCAGCGGCTTCGTTTTTTATCTTTCTTTTTATGATTATACTTAACAATAGTTCTTTTGCTTGCTAAAGGAATTAACCCGGCAAAACCAATTTCAGTTGCTTTTTCTACTATTAAATCCATTTTACTTTTTTTAGGTAATCCCTGGGCCAGCCAAACTCTAATTCCTGCTTCAACTTTTGATTTCTCTTTAGTTATTATTTTTAATTCAGCTTCATTTTCATTAAAATTCATAATTTCAGCTTCCATATCAAAACCATCACCATCAGAAAGAATAACCCTGTCACCTATATTTAGGCGCAGGGAATTTTTAAGATGGTTATAGTCATTTCCGGAAATAATTGCACTTGCATTAACTTCAGTACTCTGATCTATAAAAAATCTATGCATTTTTTTCACTCCAAAATTAAGAGTTATAATTAGTAATCTTTAAATTAAACTTACCAATTTCAGATATTAATTGCGTCTTTTATTTTTTTTAAGAAACCTTTATGCTCCGGGTTTATTTCTTCACCACTAATTTCAGCAAATTCTGCCAGCAGTTCTTTTTGTTTGTCGTCTAATTCCTTAGGAATCATCACTTTAACTTTTATATATTGATCCCCACGTCCATAACCATTCAGATGAGATATACCTTTATTTTTCAACCTAAAAGTTGTACCCGGTTGAGTTCCTTCAGGGATATCAAACTGGACCTTACCTTCTAAAGTAGGAACTTTAATTTTATCACCAAGTGTTGCCTGGACAAAACTAATTGGAACCTCACAGTAGAGATCATCACCTTTGCGGTTAAATATTTTGTGATCCTGAACATCCATTATAATATATAAATCTCCTGCAGGACCACCTTTTTCTCCAGCTTGACCTTCTCCAGACATTCTAAGTCGGGTTCCGGTATCAACCCCAGCCGGAATATTAACAGTTAATTTTCGCTGTTTGCGAACCTTACCAGATCCATTACATTTATGGCAGGCTTCTTCTACAATTTGACCATCTCCACCACATTTAGGACAAACTCTGCTTTGAGTAAATTGACCAAATGGAGTTTGCTGGCTGCTGCGAACCTGGCCCTGACCATTACACTCAGGACATGTTTTTACATCTGTTCCTGGTTCAGCACCACTTCCATCACAGCGATCACATTCTTCTTCTCTGGGAATCCTGATTTCCTTTTTACCACCAAAAGCAGCTTCTTCAAAAGAAACTTCCATTCGGTACTGCAAATCAGCTCCACGACGCGGGCCATTCCTTCTGCGACCGCCCATACCGCCGCCAAAACCAAACATATTAAATAAATCATCAAGACCACCAAAACCACCCTGAGCAAAGTCATCAAAGTTAAAGTCCTGATCATTGATACCTGAATGTCCATATTGATCATAACGTGCTCTTTTATCAGGATCACTTAAAATCTCATATGCCTCAGAGATTTCTTTAAATTTTTCTGAGGTATCCTTTTCCTGATTCATATCAGGATGATGCTTTTTGGCAAGCTTACGATAAGCTCGCTTAATTTCTTTTTGATCGGCATCCCGGTCAACACCGAGCAGTTCGTAATAATCTTTCTTTGCCATCTTTGAATCACCTCTCTAAAAAAAGAAAGAGAAAACAGTTATAGGGAGAGGCAAACTCTCCCTAAACTGATCTATTCTTTTCTAATTTATTAGTTATATTCTTAATTATTTCTCTTCGTCATCTACTTCTTCAAAGTCTACATCAACTGTGTTGTCATCTGCTTGAGAAGCTCCTGCTCCTGGTTGTGGACCTGTCTGTCCTGCTCCAGGCTGTGCTCCTGCAGCACCAGCTCCTGGCTGAGCTCCTTCTGCTTGAGAATATAATTCAGAACTTAGCTCTGTTAATTCATCAGTTAAAGCTTCCATTTTTTCTTTGATTTCTTCTATTTCAGCATCTTCATTTTCTAATACTTCTTTTAATTCATCCTTAGCAGCTTCAACCTTATCTTTTATTGCAGAATCAACTTTTTCTCCTGCATCATCTAAAGTTGTTTCTGTTTGATGAACTAAAGCATCAGCTTCATTGCGTGTTTCAATTTTTTCTACCCGCTTTTTATCTTCTTCAGCATGCTCTTCAGCATCTTTTACCATTTCATCTATTTCTTCATCAGATAAACTGCTTGTAGACTTAATAGTAATTTTCTGTTCATTACCTGTACCTTTATCTTTAGCAGCTACATGAACAATACCATTTTTATCAATATCAAATTCTACTTCAATTTGAGGTACTCCACGTGGTGCAGGTGGAATATCTGTTAATTGGAAACGACCTAAGGTTTTGTTATCTTTGGCCATTTTTCTTTCTCCCTGCAGAACATGAATATCTACACTTGACTGATTATCAGTTGCAGTTGAGAAAATTTTACTCTTTGAAGTAGGAATTGTAGTATTTCTATCGATTAACTTAGTAAATACTCCACCAAGTGTTTCAATACCAAGAGATAGAGGTGTAACATCTAATAATACTACATCATCTACATCTCCAGCTAAAATACCACCCTGAATTGCAGCACCAACTGCTACAACCTCATCAGGATTGATTCCTTTATGAGCATCTTTACCAATTAAACCTTTAACTGCTTCCTGTACAGCAGGAATTCTAGTAGATCCACCAACTAAGATAACTTCATCTATATCAGATTTATCCATCCCAGCATCTTTTAATGCTTTACGAGCTGGTTCCATAGATTGTTCAATTAAATCACTGATCAGGCTCTCAAACTTAGCTCTTGTTAAATCAATATCTAAGTGTTCAGGTCCTGCATCAGTTTGAGTGATAAATGGCAGATTAATATTTGTCTGCTTAACACTGGAAAGTTCAATTTTAGCTTTCTCAGCGGCATCTTTTAAACGCTGCAGTGCCATCTTATCTTTCTTTAAGTCAATTCCAGTTCTATTTTCAAATTCTTCTGCTAAATATTCTATAATTCTTTGATCAAAGTCATCTCCACCTAAGTGGTTATTACCGTTTGTTGCAATAACTTCGAATACTCCATCTCCAATATCAAGAATGGAAACATCAAAAGTACCTCCACCTAAGTCATAAACTAAGATAGTTTCTTCACCTTTATCATCAAGTCCATAAGCTAGAGATGCAGCTGTTGGTTCATTAATAATTCTTTCTACTTTTAGACCTGCAATCTTACCAGCATCTTTTGTTGCCTGTCGCTGAGCATCACTGAAGTATGCAGGGACTGTAATAACAGCTTCTTCAACATCTTCACCTAAATACTCTTCAGCATCTCTTTTTATTTTCTGTAAAATCATAGCAGAAATTTGCTGTGGGTTATATTCTTCTTCATTAAGTGTTACACTATAATCTGTACCCATGTGTCTTTTAATTGAAGCAATTGTCTGATCAGGGTTGGTTACAGCCTGACGCTTTGCATGTTCACCGACAATTCTTTCTCCTTTTTTAGAATATGCTACAACAGAAGGAGTAGTTCTAGCACCTTCTTTATTTGGAATAACAGTTGGTTCTCCACCTTCCATTACTGCCACACATGAATTAGTTGTACCTAAGTCAATACCAATTACTTTACCCATTTTGTATTCCTCCTTATAAAATTGTTGTTAAATATTTTTATAAACTAAATTTCATTTATAATAATGCTGCTTAAAAAGCTAAAACTTTTTTAACCTGCTACTTTAACCATTGCAGGTCTAATAACTCTATCATCTAAAATAAAACCTTTTTGAACTACTTCAGTTACAATACCTTCTTCGAATTCATCACTTTCAACTCTCATAATCGCCTCATGATATTCCGGATTAAATTCTTCACCCTCAGCGATTATTTCTTCAATACCTTCATCAGAAAAACTTTTTAAAAGCTGGTTGTAAATCATTTCTACACCTTTATAAAAATCACTTTCATTTTCTTCTGCTTTCAAAGCACGTTCAAAATTATCTAACACAGGTAACAAACTGCTGCAGAGCTTAACTTTTCCTCTAGTAGTCATTTCAGCTTTTTCTCGCTTACTTCGTTTTCTATAATTAACAAAGTCAGCCTGTAATCTCTGTAATCTGCTCAGCAGATCATCTATTTCTGCATCCATTTCTTCGATTTTTTCATTCTTTTCTTTAACTTCTTCAATTAATTCTTCCCGAGAAAGTTCAATTTGTACTCCATCAAATTTTGCTTCGTTATCTGCTTCTGTTTCATTTTGTGATGCAGTATTTTCTTCTTTCATTTCTTCATTTTTCTCAGCAGCTTCGCCATTTTCCGCTGATAAATCTTTGTTTTTTAACTCAATATCTTCTTTTTTTTCTTTGTTCATTATCATCACCCACTAGCCTTTGAAATTAATTTACCTAAAATATCAGAAATAACATCAACCGATGAAATAACACGTGGATATTCCATTCGGGTGGGACCAATAACACCAATTTTTCCAACTGCTCTATTTGAAATATAATAAGTCGCAACAACAAGTGAGCAGTTTTTAATATCTTCCACTTCATTTTCCTGACCAATCTTAATCTCAAGATCAGTACCAGAGATACTGTTAATAATTTTATTTAACATTTCTTCCTGATCAAGTAATTTAAGCATTTTCTTAACCTTTTCCAGATCATTAAACTCTGGCTGCTCTAAAATATAGGAGGTTCCTCCTAAATAAACCTTAACTCCACCAGGTTCAAATGCACCTTCAAACTCATTATAGAATTGTTTAAATAAATCAACAGATAGATCAATTCGACTAAGAAGCTCTTTTTCAATTTCATTTAAAAAATCAGAATCCAAATTAACAAGTAATTTATCCTCTAATTTATCACTTAAAAATTTATTAATATATGAAATTTTTTTACCTGATAAATTCTGATCTAGATTAATAATTTTATTATTAACCATTCCAGTATCAGTTACCAGCACTAAGAGCAGCGAATTATTAGCCAGCTGCATAATCTCAACTTTTTTCAGTCTGCTTACCTTACTTTTAGGCTCGCTTACCATCGCAGTATAATGAGTCATATTGGACAACATTTTTGCCATACCAGAAATAATATCCTGTACATCCTGCAGATCCTGATATATATCTTCAATATTTTCGATTACACCAGGTTCTTCATTCTTTTCTCTGCTAATAAGCTGGTCAACGTAATAACGATAACCTTTATCAGAGGGTATTCTGCCAGCGGATGTATGTGGTTGTTCTAAATAACCTAAATCTTCTAAATCAGACATCTCATTTCTGATAGTTGCAGGACTTACATCCAGATTATATTTTTTCGCAAGTGTCCTTGAGCCAATTGGAGATGCGGAAATTATATGTTCCTGAATGATGGCCTGCAGTATTCGTTTTTTTCTTATATCTAATTCTTCAACCATCATTTCTCACCTCTCTTTTTAGCACTCAGTGACGGAGAGTGCTAACAGCTAATAATAAAATAACATATTGATATTTTTTTGTCAAATAATAATTGGGCTTATTCCAACAAAAATTTAAGAAAAACAGCATTTGCTACTTCTTTTCCTCGAGTTGTTAAATAAATTCTCTCGTTTTCTTCAATTATTAAATTGTTTTGCTTTAATTCGTTAATTTCATCTTTATATATAGTTTTAAATTTCAAATTAAATTCTTTATAAAATTTATGATAAAATAAACCTTTATCAGTTCTTAAAGCTAAAAATGAGTATTCACCCATTTTTTCTTTTTTTGTTAAACAATCAATTTTCCTTATTTTTTTATTCCTATCTTTTTCTAAATTAACTATAGTACTATTTTGCTGAATTTCATTGAATCTTTTAAAACTTAATCCTTTTGGATTATAATATTTTAAATATTGATCAATATCTCTAATATTTTGATATCTACAATTCCCATCAAATCCTGAAGCGCCTGGACCTAAAGCAGCATATGGCTGATAAAGCCAGTAAATATAATTATGTCGGGCTCTATACCCTGGTTTAGAAAAATTAGAAATTTCATAATGCTGATAGCCAGCGGCAGTTAACTTCTTAAGGGCCAGTTCATACATCTCTGCATCAAGTTCTTCTGCTGGTAGTTTTAATTCACCACTATTATATTTTTGATAAAAAGGAGTGTTTTCATGGATCTCCAAATTATATAACGAAATATGAGGAGGCGCAAAATCAAGCATTTCTTCTAAATCATTTTCAAATTCTTTTAAACTCTGATCCGGCAGAGCAAAAATCAGGTCAGCACTGTAATTATCAAAATACTGATCTATTAAAGCTAATATTTTTCTGTTATTAGTGGAATTACTCCTTCGGCCAAGAAAAGATAAATGATTATCATTAAAACTCTGAATTCCAACACTCAAACGATTAATTCCAGCTCTTTTTATACTAATTATTTTTTCTTCATTTATGGAAGCAGGATTAACTTCCATAGTTATTTCTGCAGCAGGGCCAACTTTAAATTTACTTTTTATTTTTTTTATTAATTCATTTATCAACTCTGGCTCTACTAAAGAAGGAGTCCCACCTCCAATATAGATAGTCTGAACTAAATTATTTTTTACTATTTTTGATAATTCTTCTATTTCCATAAAAAGGGCGGCCCAGTACTGGTCCACCCTTTTTTTAGTATATTTAATTGAATAAAAATCACAGTAAGGGCATTTGCTGCTGCAAAATGGAAGATGAATATATACTGCATTTGTATTCTTGAAATTCAAATTATGCATTTTCGTCCCTTTCTAGAACTGTCATAAAGGCTTCCTGTGGAATTTCTACACTTCCAACCTGTTTCATCCTCTTTTTTCCTTCTTTTTGCTTTTCTAATAGTTTACGCTTACGACTGACATCTCCACCATAACATTTCTGCAGAACATCTTTGCGAACAGCAGGAATATTAACTCGAGCTATAATTTTTCCTCCAACTGCAGCCTGAATTGGAACTTTAAACATATGACGGGGAATCACATCCTTTAGTCTTCTTACAAGTGCATTCCCGCGCTGATAAGAGTCTTCATCATGTACAATTACAGATAGAGCATCTACAACTTCTTTATTGACTAAAATATCGAGTTTAACCAGTTTAGACTCCTTATATCCTTCTAACTCGTAATCTAAAGTTGCATAACCTCTAGTCTTGGATTTCAGCTGATTAAAAAAGTCAGTAATAATTTCACTTAAGGGCATCTCATATTTTAAAGTTACCCGATCCTCATCTATATACTGCATATCTTTAAATTCGCCTCGGTTATCCTGACAGAGTTCCATTGCTTGTCCTACATATTCTTCCGGTAGATGAACTTCCGCAGTTACAAATGGTTCTTTTATTTTATCAATTTCACTCTGTTCTGGAAAAGCGGCTGGATTTTCTATTTTTAGTTCTTCACCATTATTTTTAATTATCTGATACTCCACACTGGGAGCAGTAATTACTAAATCGAGATCATATTCTCTTTCCAGTCTTTCCTGGATAACCTCCATATGCAGCAGACCTAAAAATCCGCTGCGGAAACCAAAACCAAGAGCTTCTGAAGTTTCGGGCTCAAAGGTAAAAGAAGCATCATTTAACTGCAGCTTTTCTAAAGCCTCTTTTAAAACTTCATAATCAGCATTATCAGTTGGATAAAGTCCACTAAATACCATCGGCTGTACTTTCTTATAACCAGGCAGAGCTTTTTTGGTAGGGTTTTTCTTTAAAGTTATTGTATCACCAACCCTGCAGTTTCTAACATCTTTAATACCTGAAATAATGTACCCTACTTCGCCAGATGTTAATTCATCTTTTTTCTGCATAGCCGGACCAAAAAATCCAACCTCATCCACTTCATAACTTTTTTGATTGGACATCAATAAAATTTTATCTCCTTTTTTAACAGATCCTTCCATAACTCTAACATAAGCTATTACACCCTGGTAAGAATCATAAAGAGTATCAAAAATCAATGCTTTTAAAGGTTGATCAATTCCATTATAAGGTTCTGGAACCCGCTCAATAATCGCCTCCAGAATCTGATCAATGTTTGTTCCGTTTTTAGCACTAGCTAAAATCGCCTCATCAGGATCAATACCTATATCTAATAGCTGTTCTTTAACTCTTTGAGGGTTAGCAGATGGCAAATCAATTTTATTAATAACTGGAATAATTTCTAAATCATGCTCTAAGGCCAGATAAATATTGGCCATTGTCTGAGCTTCAACACCCTGAGCTGCATCAATAACTAACAAAGCCCCCTCACAAGCAGCCAAACTTCTGGATACCTCATAGGCAAAATCAACATGGCCCGGTGTATCAATTAAGTTCAGCTCATAACCCTGATGTTCAATCGTCACCGCCTGAGCCTTAATGGTAATACCTCTTTCTCTTTCTAAATCCATCTTGTCTAAAACCTGTTCCTGCATTTTGCGGTCGGTAATAGTTCCTGTATATTCTAACATACGATCAGCAAGAGTAGATTTCCCGTGATCAATATGAGCAATTATGCAAAAATTTCTTATTTTATCAGTTTGCAACAAAACTTCCTCCTTTATACTCTAATAATTTCTGAAGTGCAATAAAATTAATCTACATAGTAAGTTAATTATATTACACTTAGAGTTATTAATCAATTTTTAAATTTAGTTCTTGCATTTTAGATCACAACATGTTAAAATTGAAATGTTGCAAATTAAGTCTGATAGTATAAATATTTACTTTTAAGAGGGGGTGAAGTTAGATGCCTATTATTAAATCTGCTAAGAAAAGAGTTAAGACAATAGAAAAGAAAACTGCTCAAAATCGCAAGTGGAAAAACAGATTAAAAGATGCGATTAAAAATATGGAAAAGGCAGTTGAAGCAGGGGACAGTGAAGCTGCTGCAGAACAGTTAAAAGAGACTAAAAAGGTCATCGATAAGGCTGTAACAAGAAACATTATTCATAAAAACAATGCAGCCCGCAAAAAATCCCGCCTCACAAAGATGTATAATAATATGTAATTTAAAATTACAAAAATATAGATCTAAAAGATAGCTATCTTTTAAATTATTAAACTCATCCAATTGGATGAGTTTTTTTATTTCATCTAAAAAAAGTTCAGCAGCCAGTGGCTAGCTGAACTTTTTTAATTAATAAACAATAGATTTAATAATTATCATTTCTAATGCAGTGTTTTGATCAGGATAATAACCTGTTAAAAAGTGATAATTAGCTCTCAGTATTTCTTCCAAAATCTTTTCTAACTCTTTCTGAGTGAAATTCCTACTTCTCTGCATTGCTTTTTTTACAGGATAAGGATGTTTACCTAATTTAGAAGCTATTTTTTTATTATTATGGGTATACTGACTGTAAAATTTAACCTGCATTAAGAGTTCAATTTGATTTTTAAGCATGGTTAATAAATACAGCGGATAAACTCCCTTATTCAGCATTTCTTTTAAAGTTAAAAGTGCCTGATCTGTTTTTTTATCGCCTATCAAATCTAAAAATTTGAAAATTTCTTCATCTTCAATAAATTTTTCTCTACTTATTATTTCTTTAATATCATAATATGAAATCTTCTCTTTTTCAGGATAACGAGTTACTATTTTTTCGATTTCACTATTTAAAATTTCTAATTTATTACTAAACATGTTTTCTAGCATTTTAACACTTTTTTTATCAATTTTTTTACCGTGCTCGTTAAAGTGAGAACTGATCCACTTATCTAAATCCCGATAGCGAGGGGTTTCAAACTCCTGATACTCCACAACTTTTTTTAAAGTTAAATAAAACTTCTTTCTCTTATCAACTTTATTGGCGGTTAAAAAAACTAAGGTAGAGCTTTGATTAATATTTTCAAAAATATCAAGAAGTTTCTCTTTCTCTCCTTTATTTAAAGAATCACCCTCTTCAAAATGAGAAATAATAAATCTTTTTTCTGCTCCCATAGGAGGGGTCTGAACTGCATTCTTAAGCCTCTTAAAGTATTCATCTCCAGGATTAACATAAGAAAGATTAAAATCTCTAATTTCTTCTGGAACGAATTTAGCAACAAACTCTTTTTTGAATTTATTCCTCAAATATGAATTTTCAGCATAAATATAATATATTTTTTTTGTTTTTTTCTCTTTTTTTATAAAATCTTCTACATTCATTTAATTACACCTCAATAATCTTAAACTATTTATTCTTCTTATTGTAGTTTAACATATTTAAGAGCAGCTCTCCAGTCTAAGATATTCTTTACTACTTAAAAATTTCATCGGAAAGTATTTAGAAAAATTTCATTTCCATCAGAAATGAATTTTATCATTCCACTTTTATCAGTCCTTAGATATTTAATTGATTTTTTATTATATCTTTCTATAACTTCAGCCGACGGATGGCCAAAATTATTTCTGCCAACAGAAATAACAATTATCTTAGGTCTTATTTTATTAAGAAATATTTCTCCACTTGAAGTTTTACTGCCGTGATGACCAGCTTTTAAAACATCAACTTCTGCTAAATCATATTTATTAATTATACGATTTTCTCCATTTTTAGATAAATCACCAGTAAATAAAAAAGTGTTTTCTTTATGTGTTAATAAAAACACTATAGAATTTTCATTTCGATCTTCGTTTAAATTATTATAGTCAGGATTTAAAATATCAATTCTACAGTCAGCAATATCAAATGACATACCAGAACTCAAAAATTTAACTTTAATTTTTCTTTTCTTAATTTCCTTTTCTAAAATATTATGCAGCTCTGTCTTTTCTTTAAAAGGTGGAATTAAAATATTTTTTATTTCTTTTCTTTTTAATAAATGCGGCATTCCGCCTGCATGATCAGCATCAAAATGACTAATCATAAAATAATCAAGACTGCTGATGCCCTGATTATTCAAAAATGAAATTATACTATATTCAATATTTCTCCCGTCACTGCCGGGAGGACCTGTATCAATAAGCATATTTTCTCCATTTGGAAATTTAATAAAAATACCATCTCCCTGTCCTACAGCAATAAAATTAACTTCTAATTCTTTGGAAGCTGGATTTATAAAAAATGAAATGATAATTATAGCTAAAAATACTGGAATGATTTTTTGCCAGAGTTGATAATTTTTAGCTTTAATATAAATATATCTTTTTTGATAAACATAAGGTAAAGAAAATAACAATAAATAATATAAGATAATACTTACTAATTCTGGTTTTGCAATAACTAATGGCTCTTTTTGAATTAAAGTCATTAGTTCTAAACCTTTGAATAAAAAATCAAGTCCTATTTCTATTATAAGTGCTAAAGGCTGGACAAAACTTAAGCTAAATATAGATAATAAAACTAAAATGAAAATAAAAGGTAATACAATTGTTATATATGGAATTAACCACAAATTTGTAATTAAGGCGATATACGCATATTCATTAAAATAATAGGCTGTTATTGCAAGTGAAGCCAGCTGTGCAGACATAGAAACTGCTAAAATAGGAGAAACAAAACTACTTAGAAGTGGTGTTAAATAGTATAAAGATAATACTAAAATATATGAAAGTTGTAATGAAACGGTAAATAATGCTAACGGATCTAAAATTAAATTTATAATTAAAGTTATAGAAATAATATTTAAAAAATCTCCTTCACGATTAAATTCAGATGAAAAAAGAAACAAAAGTGCAAGCAGTGCTGCCCTAATAATCGAAACTGCTGCACCTACCAAAATTATATAATTTAATGTAAAAAAACTAAGTAAATAAAGTGCATTCCTTTTTTTAGAACAAACTTTAAATAAAACAAATGAAAAACATAAAATAATAATTCCCATATGCAAACCAGAAATAGCAAGTAAATGACTTGCCCCTGCTCTTCTAAGCAAAAATTCTTGTTCATAGCTAAGATACTCTTTTTCTCCCAGCAAAATAGATTTTATAAAAGCAGCATTATCTTTATTAAATAAACTATTTATATTATTTAATAATGCTTTTTTAATTATTATTATTATATTTTTTATTGAATTTTTGTTCTTAATCAAAGTTGATTTTTTTAGATTCCATCCCTGCAAATAAACACCTTTGTTTTTTAAATATTCAGAATAATTAAAAGAGCCAGGATTGAGAGCTGCTGCAGGATGTGCTAATTCTAATTCTAAAGCAATTAAATCACCGTCATTAAATTTTTTTAATTCTTCAGAAGTGATTAAAATCTTTCCATATTTTACCTGGTGATCATCAATAAAAAATGGTTTTAAATACACTTTATTACTTTCTAAATCACCAATATCAAAGACAACTTGAGCAAGCACCCTGCTTGAGCCAGAATTAGAAAAATTTATGATAGAAAATTCGCTTTGATATTTATATTCTTGATAAGCATATAAAACAGAACCTAAAATTAAGAAAAAAATTATTAATAAAATAAAAATTGATTTTTTAGAAGAATTAAAATCATAAAATAAATAAAAAAGTAAATAAAAAAACTCCATTATTATCATTATCTTCAAAGGAAAAATATAATCATAACTAATCATAAAATAACTGCTAAATATTCCTGCTGCTAAAGCAATAACCATCATAAAGGCTGGGCGTCTGGTAATTTTCATTTTATAATTATCTCATCTTCTATATTTTCCAGTGTTTTTTCTCCTATTCCACTTACATTAAGTAAATCTTTCTTTTCCATAAAAAAACTATTTTGTTCTCTATATTTTATTATTGCTGCTGCTTTTGAAGGACCAATACCGCTTAATGTTTCAAGTTCAGCTTGGTCTGCTTGATTAATGTTTATCAGCTGATTATTTGATGAACTAGAATAATTGTTTAAAATTTCAGTACTGTCTTGAAGTCCAGATTGGACTGAAGAATTAACTTCTATATTTTTTTCGATAATTAATGGTATTATAACTTTCTGACCATCATAAAGTTTTTCTGCAAGATTAATCTGCTCTAAATCAGCCTGTTTTTTTAAACCTCCTGCGGCCTCAATTAAATTTATTAGTCTGTCATTTTTATTTAATTTATATACTCCAGGATTCTTAACTCCTCCACTCAAATGTACAATTATTTCAATAATATTATCTTCTGCCGACTTATGTTCCAGTTTTTCGCTCTCTAATGAGTTTAAATTTGAACCAGCATTTAAAATTTCTTCATTTTGCTTTTCTTGATTATAATAGCTTAAAAATAACAAAAGTAGAATAATAACTAGAATTAAGATATTTTTAGTGTTTATTTTGAACATTAAAACACCTCCTAAACTATTATTCAAGATAAATTTTATATTTCCTGTAATTTTTTTACATTTAATGCAAAAAAATAAAGCAGCATTGGCTGCTATTATTTTAAATCTGTCTTAAATGATCTTTGATTTTTTTAATAATTAAATCATTTGCTATTTCATTTAATCCTCCATGAGGAATAATAATATCAGCCTGATACTTACTAGGCTCCACAAATTTTTGATGCATTGGTTTTACTGTTCGTAAATACTGACTTTTGACAGATTCAAAGGTCCTATCTCTTTCTTTAATATCTCTGCTAATTCTTCTAAGTAATCTAATATCTGCATCAGTATCCACATAAATTTTTAAATCAAAAAGATCTTTTAACTTCTCATAATGGAAAATTAAAATACCTTCGACTATTATAATTGGCGCTGATTTGACCTCTTTAGTTTTATCTAAACGTTCATTAGTTTTATAAGAATAAACCGGCCTATCTATATCTTTTCCGGTTTTTAATTGCTTAAGCTGTTTAATCAATAACTCGGTTTCAAAAGAATCTGGATGATCAAAATTAATTTTATGATCTGCAACCTTAAAATGGCTTCTGTCATAATAATAGTAATCATGTTTTAAAATTGTAACTTTATCTTGAAAAGAATCCTTTAATATTTTTGCAAGTGTAGTTTTTCCAGAAGCAGTTCCTCCTGCTATTCCAATTAAAAGTGCACTCATACATTTAACCCCTTTTATAAGTTATTATCTTAAATCTTAAAGTTAATATTTTAAAGTGTTTAATTATCATCTCTTAAATCTGAAAGACACTCTTGACAGATATAATTGTTTTTATATGTATTTAAATTAGATTCTGCTCCACAAAAAACGCATTGATGATCCGCAGAACTGTAATTTGATCTAGCTTGATCATTACCATAAATTCTTTTTCTTAAATCTCTAATCATTTCCATTTCAGCATTTAAACTTTCATTTGTTTTTTTATTTTTCATAAAAAAATAAATCCTCCCATTAAATAAATAATTTTTCAGCAATTTCCAAAATCAAATCTTCTTTTAGCTGTTTAGGCAGCAAACTACTCGTTTTAATAAACGCTGGAAGCTTCCTGGTTAAATCCTTACCTTTTTTTTGATAGTTTTCTCTAACAATCTTTAATAATTCTTCAAAAGTATAAATTTTATATCGATCAATTTTTAAATATGCTGCTATTTCTTCTAATAATCTAATTACAATTACTGTATAATTTGATTTATAATCAATTTCTAATAAATTAACTAATTTAGGAATTAAATTTTCAAAAAAAGAACGAAGATATGGTTCTTCAGCAAGTGAAAGTTGTTTTAATAATCTTTTTATAATTTTTTCATCAAGATTTAATAAATAATTAATAAAAAAACTTTCATCTTTTTTTATATTCAAATAATATTTATTTCCAGTCAAATTTTTAAAATACTTCATAGTATCATAATAACCCATTTTAATATTTTTCCGGGCATTTTCTTGATCAAAATTAAGCATCCTTCCCAATTCTTGACTGGGATTAATAAAAATTAATTCTTTATTATCATCAACTTTCTTTTCTATATTTCCTAAACCATAAGTTCTAATTGCAATAATTTTTTTATAACCTTTGTTCAAAAGAGTATTTAGTGGTAAATTATCATAAAAACCACCATCAATCAAAATTTTACCATCTATTCTCTGCATTTTAAAGGCAGGTAAATAAGAACTAGCCATAATATAATCTATAACTTTCCCCTGAGGAATCTCATCAATAAATAATTCTAAAGGTTTTAAATCACTTAATGATAAAGTAACAATCGCAAAATCTATCTCAGAATTTCTTAATTTTTCTTCATCAATGTTATTTTTTAAAATATCTTTTAAAAAAGAATTATCTAAACCACGATTTTGTAGTACTTCTTTAGCTTTTTTAATAAAATAAGAAATATTATTCTGATTAATACTTAAGTTTAAAAGTTCAGATAGATACTTGTCTTCAATATCTAGAACCTTGGAGGTAGAAATATTATACCAGTAATCATAGGCTAGATCGAGTTTGTTTTGCACAAACATCGCACCATTCATTGCCCCAACAGAAGTACCTGCAACAGCTTCAATTTCAATATTCAGTTCTTTTAAAGCTTTTAAAGCTCCAATATGATAGGCGCCTTTAGCTCCACCACCTTCAAGTACTAATCCATACATAATAATTCTCCTAGTTGAAATATGACTAATTAAAATCAAAGAAACAGCAAAGTTAAATAAAAATAACCACAGCCTCAAGACTGCAGTCAAAATGGCGGGAATGTATGGGAATCGAACCCACCGCAGACAGGTCCGCCTGTCTGCCATTAGATTTGAAATCTATGCAGTCCACCATGGACAAAGACACTCCCTTTTATTGCTATAATAATTCTAACATTATTATTATTTATCATCAAGTAAAATTAGCCTTATTTTATTTATTTATTTCATTAAATTAAATCAAAATGAAATTCAGTTACTGTTCTATATTTTTCCCCTGGTCTTAAAATTGTGGATGGGAAATTTTTGTGATTAGGAGAATCCGGAAAATGTTGAGTTTCTAAACAGAGACCGCCTCTTTTCTTATAATTTCTATTTTCTTTTCCAGAACCATTAGTATCTATTCCATTTCCACTATAAAATTGAACACCAGGCTCAGTTGTCCATACTTCAAGCTGCCTTCCACTTTGAGTTTCTATTACTCTAGCTGCAATTTCTAAATTATTAGCTTCTTTATTCAATACCCAGTTATGATCATAACCACCTGCAATATTAAGCTGTTCTAAATCGTCGTTAATATTTTTAGAGATTTCTTTGATTACAGTGAAATCAAAAGCTTTATTTTCTACATCTATAATCTCACCAGTAGGAATCATAGCCTTATTAATTGGTGTAAATTTATCTGCATTAATATATAAAAGATGGTCTTCAATAGTTCCTTGACCATGACCTTTTAGATTAAAGTAGCTGTGCTGTGTTAAATTTACAACTGTAGTTTTATCAGTTTCGGCTTTATATTCAACCTTCAATTTATTATCCTCAGTTAGAGTATAAAAAACTTCTGTCTTTAAATTACCTGGGAAACCACCTTCGCCATCCTGACTCAAATGAGTTAGTTTTAATGTTTTATTACCTTCTAAAGTAGTCTTTTCTGCATTCCACAACATAGAATTAAAACCTTTATGTCCTCCATGAAGACAGCAGGGATTACCAGCTGGCTTTTCATTAATTTCAAGCTGATATTTATTATTTTCAAGCTCAAACTCTCCAGCTGCTATACGATTCCCATAACGGCCGATTAAAGCTCCAAAATAATTAGGATCTTCAAAATATTGGTCTAATTTATCATAACCCAATACTATATCTTCTAGTTTACCATCACGATCAGGCACAAAAAGTCTAACTATAATACCACCATAATTGGTGATTTCTACTTTGATTCCATTTTCATTTTCAAGTATATATAAATCTGCAGTTCTTCCATCAGGTAGTTTAGAAAACTCTTTTCTTTTAATAGTTACTTTTCCCATCAAATAACCTCCACTTCTAATTTAGCCAAATGAGAATAAATAATCATTCAGCCATCTATATTTTAGTAAATAATATTATATTTATTGTATACTTTTAATTTTTTAAGCTCTGCAGTGGTGCAGGGATCCGTCCACCTCTAGCAATAAAATCACTGCTGGAAAAATTGCTGACTTTCATAATTGGTGCTCGTCCAAATAAACCTCCATAAACTACTTCTTCTCCCACATCTTTACCGGGAACCGGAATAACTCTAACAGCAGTTGTTTTATGATTAACCATACCAATAGCAGCTTCATCAGCAATAATAGCTGAAATTGTGTCTGCAGTTGTTTTTCCAGGCAGTGCAATCATATCCAGACCAACCGAACAAACTGCAGTCATTGCTTCTAGTTTTTCAATACTTAAGGCTCCTTTTTCCACAGCTTCAATCATACCAGCATCTTCACTAACAGGAATAAAGGCTCCACTTAATCCTCCAACATGAGAGGAAGCCATTACTCCACCTTTTTTAACTGCATCATTTAAAAGCGCAAGTGCCGCTGTGGTTCCATGAGCACCAGCAACTTCAACTCCCATTTCTTCTAAAATTCGGGCAACACTATCTCCTACAGCTGGTGTAGGAGCAAGAGATAAATCAACGATACCGGCTGTTACTCCAAGTTTTTCTGATGCTTCTTTTGCAACCAGCTGTCCCATTCTAGTAATTTTAAAAGCTGTCTTTTTAATAGTTTCTGCAACCATGTCAAATGGTTCACCTTTTACCTTAGTTAAAGCAGCTTTAACTGCACCTGGGCCAGAAATACCAACATTTATCATACATTCGCCTTCACCAACACCATGAAAAGCTCCTGCCATAAAGGGATTATCTTCAGGTGCATTAGCAAAAACAACTAATTTACTGGCTGCTACACCTCCATTATCAGCGGTAAGCTCTGCACATTTTTTAACAACATGCCCCATCTGTGCTACAGCATCCATATTCAATCCCGCTCTGGTAGTTCCAATATTAACTGAAGAACAAACCCGTTCAGTTTGTGCTAATGCTTCAGGAATTGAGCTGATCAATTTTTTATCAGCCTCAGTCATTCCCTTATGTACTAATGCAGAAAAGCCACCAATAAAATCAACTCCCACATCTTTTGCCGCTTTATCAAGAGTTTTAGCAAATTCTATGTAATCATCATCTTCACTTGCTGCTGCTATCAGTGAAATTGGCGTTACAGAAATTCTTTTATTAATAATTGGAATATCATATTTGACTTCGATTTCCTCAGCAGTTTCAACTAAATCACCAGCATAATTTATAATTTTATTATAGATTTTTTGTCGGGCTTTTTCACCATCACTATCTGCACAATCACTAAGTGAAATCCCCATAGTTACTGTCCTTATATCTAATTTTTCTTCTTCCAACATTCTTATTGTTTCCATTATTTCATATGTATTTAACATTAACTCACTTCCCTTCTATCTTACAAAAATAAAATATTTTTCTAGAATAACTTAATAACACTTAAATCCTATGCATTGAGCGGAATATATCCTCATGCTGTAATCTAATCGATACTCCTAATTTTTCTCCTTTTTCTACCAATTCGTTTTTCAATTCATCTAACGGAATCTCAAGTTTTTCCAGGCTCACAAGCATTGTCATAGTAAAGTAATCATCAAGAACTGTTTGGTTAATATCTAAAATATTGACTTTTTCAGCTGCTAAGAGAGTACTTACTTCAGATATTATTCCAATTCTATCAACACCAATAACAGTAATTATCGCTTTCACATAAATCTTCCTTTCCATATTATATAATTATTGTAAAACTCTATCACATTAACTTATTAAATTATAATTCTTATCATTTATCTTATCACTTATTTTATTTCTTTACAACAAAAAAAGATACTTAAAATTCAGCATCTAAGCAAAAATTATAATCAATTGATTAAAAAAGCTTTTTAAAGGAATAAAAGAAATGATAGTGAATATATTAAATAAGAAAGTAAAAAATTTTATATTTAATTCTGTATCTAAACTACATATTTCAATAAAAACCAAAAAGGAGTGGAATATATGAAAGTATTATTTATTGGTGGAACAGGCACAATTAGTCAAGCAGTATCAGAACTTGCAGTCGAAAAAGGTATAGATTTATATCTATTTAATCGAGGTAATAATAATCAATTGGCTCCTAAAAAAGCAAAAATAATTGAAGGTAACATTCGCAACCAAGAAGAAGCAAAGAAAAAGCTGCAGGATCATAAATTTGATGCTGTAGTTGATTGGGTAGCCTTTAGTCCCGAGCATATAAAAAATGATATTGAAATTTTTAAAGATAAAACTGATCAATATATTTTTATTAGCTCAGCTTCAGCTTATCAAAAACCACAAACAAGTTATTTAATTGATGAATCAACACCACTTGCCAATCCATACTGGGAATATTCGCAGAAAAAAATTGCTTGTGAAAACATTTTAATGGCCGAATACAGAAAAAACAACTTCCCAATAACTATTGTTAGACCCTCACATACTTATGGAAAAACATCTATACCAGCTGCTATAAACAGTTCTAAAGCTCCCTGGACTTTAGTAGATAGAATACGTAAAGGAAAAAAAGTACTGGTACATGGTGATGGCAATTCACTTTGGACAATGACTCATAACAGTGATTTTGCTCAGGCATTTATCGGTTTAATTGGTAATATACAGGCTATTGGACATGCTTTTCAAATAACTTCTGATGAAACTTTAAATTGGAATCAAATATATAGAGCCTTAGCATCAGCGGCAGGAGTAGAAAATATTGAATTAGTACATGTAGCTTCTGAAAAAATAGCTGAATATGATGATATTTATCGGGGTAAATTATTGGGAGATAAAGCTGTAAGTGTTGTTTTTGATAATTCTAAAATTAAACGCTTTGTTCCCCAATTTAAAGCAGTGATTCCTTTTGCTGAAGGTGTTAAAGAATCTATTAAATGGTTTGATGCTCATCCTAAACTAAAAACTATTGATCAAGAATGGAATACTTTAATGGATAAGATTATTGAAGAAAATAAATATTAGAAAACCCAAAAAATAAGTCGATAGTTTTTAAATAGTTTAAAAAATCCCCTTTTTGATAGAACAGTTCTTATTATTTAATCTGTCTACCAAAAGGGGATTATATCAATTCAAGACGCTTTTTTCTGTTTTTAAAAACCATATTCAAATCAAAATCTTTTTTTAGTCAACTTCCACTGTCTAATTTCTTTTATATTTACTTTTCCATTTATAGCAAAGAATTTAATCTTTTTATTTTCAGGTTGAGGATAAACTCTACTTGTAAAAACTTCCTGACCATTATTTACAAAAAGTTCTATTGAAGAAGTATCAACAAAAAAATGCAATTTTAAACTGCCCTTATTTTCAATTAAACAACTTCGAATTCCATTTTCTCCTTTTCCAGAATTACTTCTGTCAAATATTAATTTTTTGGTTTTTTGATCATAGAAAATTGTAGTTTTCTGACTATCATCAGCAGCAGTTCGCAATTTAAGGCCAAACTGTTCTGCATCAATATTTTTAAATTCCACAATCAATTCTAGGCTGTCACCTTCAATATTAGCTAATTCAATTTCTTCACTATCAATTTTTATATTTTGATGGACTATCTTTTCACTTCTGAGTGATTTTAGTTCAGGTACAGGTTTCTGAATTAATTTATTATCTGCATTCAGTTCTAGAATTCTAGGAATAGTCATTGTATGAACCCAACCATTCTCTCTTTCTAGATAGTTTTCTTTTTGATCTGGTAAACCCATCCAGGCAATTAAAATTCTTCTTCCCTTTTTATCACCTGTTGTCTGAGCTGCATAAAAATCAAAACCGCGATCTAATTCTTTAAATTCCTGATGCTTAAATTCTCCAGTCTGATAGTTAAGCTCTCCTACTAGATAACCACTCTGATGTATATTATTATATAAATCTTCTTTTGCATTTATTCCCTGAGGAGAGCCAATTAAAACTTCTTTTCCCTTTAAAGTAAACATATCAGGACATTCCCACATGTAAACACTATCATCTAAATTATTAATACTGCTGTCCACAACTTCTCCCATGAGATCCCATTCTTTTAAAGCTTCAGATCTATATAATAAAACTCTTCCTTTTTTATTAATATTTTGAGTTCCAATAACAAGATACCAAATTCCATCTTTCTGCCAGACTTTTGGATCCCTAAAATGACGGGTATAGCCGTCTGGCTGATTATTAATTACCGGACCCAGCTTTTCAAAATTAACTCCATCTTCTGTTACTGCTAAACATTGATAAGTTTCCCGATTATCATTTTCATCCTTAACATTACCAGTATAAATCAAAGTCATAGTCCCATTATTATTAACAGCACTTCCAGAATAACAGCCGTGTGTTTCATAACTTTGAGCAGGAGCGAGAGCTAAAGGAAGCTCCTGCCAGTCAACAAGATTTTTACTTTTTAGATGAGCCCAGAATTTAGCTCCATGACTTGTAGCAAAAGGATTAAACTGATAAAAAAGATGATAATCACCTTCAAACTGAATAAAGCCATTTGGGTCATTTAATAATCCAGCTGGAGGCATAATATGATAATTTAAGCGATAATAATCATCTGCTGCTTTTTCTTTTTTAGAATCAATAGCCTGATATGCTTTTTTTAATAATTCTTCCTCATTTATCATATTCATCACCTAAAGTTTAATTTCTATTACTTTATCTCCAAAGTCAACCTTACCAGCTGCTGCACTAGTGATTTCATCAAAATCAGCTGTATTTGTAATTACCATTGGAGTTATAATTGACTCTGCTTTTTCTTCTACTAAACCAAGATCAACTTCTATTAGTTTATCTCCTACCTGTACAGTATCTCCTTGTTTTATAAAAGCTTTAAAACCTTCTCCGCCCATCTGGACTGTATCTAAACCAATATGTATTAAAATTTCTACACCTGATTCTGTTTCCAATCCGACAGCATGTTTAGTGTCAAATAAGTTAACTACTTTTGCATCAACAGGAGCTACAATTTCACCATTTTCTGGTTTAAAAGCTATTCCTTCTCCCAATATTTTTTGAGCAAAGGTTGGATCAGGTACTTCAGTTAAATCTATAATTTCTCCTTTGACAGGAGAAAATAATTTTTCTTTAGCTTTTTCTATTTTACTCTCATTATCAATTTTTGTTGAATCCAGCTCTTTCTTAGCTTCAACATCTTTTTCTTCATTTTCTTCTATTATATCTTCAGCAGCTGGCTCTTCCTCAAAGCCAAGTATCCAGGTGAAAATAAAAGCTCCACCAAAGGCTAAAATCATTCCAATAATATAATTAAGTAATGAACCAGATTCTACAATACTCATTCCTGGTAGGGCAGTTAAACCTAAAGCAGTCATCCCTACTTTAGTGAAAACTACATAAGCTCCACCAATCAAACCTCCGATAGCAGCTGCAACAAATGGTTTTACAAGTCTTAAGTTAACACCAAAAATCGCTGCTTCTGTTATTCCTAACAAGCATGATGTTGCTGCCGGTAAGGCTATTGCTTTCATTTTAGTTCTATTTGTTTTAAAATAAACTGCCAGTGCCGCACCACCTTGAGCTGTATTAGCCATCGCCCAGATTGGTAAAAATAAGTTAACTCCTACTTCAGATAATAATCCTGCTTCTATAGCATGAAAGCTGTGATGTACACCACTAATTACAATTGTAGAATAGAGACCACCAAAAATCATTCCTGCCAGCACACCGGTTGTATCATAAATCCCCTGTAAACTTGTTGAAATACCGGTACCAGCTAAGCGCATAATTGGTCCAATTACCATTAAAGAAACAAAGCCTGAGGTCAGTATTGTTAAAAACGGTGTTAAAATAATATCTAATGCATCAGGAACAATCTTTCTAAAAGATCTCTCAACATAGCCTAAAAACCAAACAGCCACTAGAATTGGTAAAACTGTACCCTGATAACCAACCATACCAACCTGCATTCCAAAAACCTCTATTGATTGTTCAATTCCATCACCTAAAGTCCAGGCATTCTGGAGAGCTGGATGAATCATAATCGCTCCCAGTACAGAGGCCAGATAAGGATTTGCATTAAATTCTTTTGCTGCACTAAAAGCTACTAATACCGGCAAAAATACAAAAGCTGCATTAGAAAACATATTAAGTAGTGTTATAAATCCACTATCTGAATTGACCCAACCATAGGTCTGCATCATTCCTAAAAGTCCCATCAGCAGTCCACTGGCTACAATTGCAGGGATAATTGGCACAAAAATATTCGATAAAGTTCTAGCAAAACGTTGAGCTGGATTTAAATTTTTCATTGCAGCTCGCTTAACTTCTCCCTTACTAGCTTCATTAATATTTGCAATTTTAATAAATTCAGCATATACCTTATTAACTGAACCCTGGCCAATAATAATTTGAAACTGACCAGAATTTACAAAAGCTCCTTTAACTCCTTCAATATTTTCTACTGCATTTTTATCACTTTTACTTTCATTTTTTAGAACCAACCTTAATCTTGTCGCACAATGTGCAGCACTATCAACATTATCTTTACCACCAATTGCTTCAATAATTTGTTCAGCAACTTTTTTATAATTCATTTTAATCCTCCTTAAGATTTTTTATTAATAAATACCTAATAAATAATTAATTCTGTAATCTTTCGACCCAAAAAATAACTACTGACATTTTTGGGAACGTTACCAAAAATAAATAAATTTTTTATATTTTTCTGACACTATTTCTTTTAATAATATGATAATCCATTATTTCTTTTCCTTTTTTTATACTCCCATCTATAAGATCTAATAAAATTTCAGAAGCCTTTTCTCCAGTCAGAACATGATCATAATCAATTGTAGTAATTTCTGGAACTACCCAAGAACTAATATCTGCATTTCCAATACCAACTACTGATATATCTTCGGGAATCTTATAGCCCTGATCTTTGAGGTATTTAATAGCTCCCAACGCCAGACGATCAGTTACAGCAAAAACTGCTGTTGGAATTATTTCTGCCTGTTCTAATATTCTTTTCATTCCCTCATAGCCAGATTCAATACTAAAATCACCCTGATACATGTACTTATCATTAATTTCAAAATTGTTTTCTGCCAGCACCTTTAAATATGCTTTTTTTCTTAATTTACCTACAGCAATATCATTCTCTTTAACTCCAATATAAGCAATTTTCTGATGACCCTGTTCGGCTAAATAATTCACTATGCTTTTAGCAGCGTTAAAATCATCCTGAATTACACAGGGATAATCCAACAATTCACTGGTATCCTGACCAACAATAACTAGAGGTATATCCAATTTATTTATTGTTTCTAAATGTTGATTTGTAATCTCTGTTGCAAAAAAAATAATCCCTCTAACTCTTTTTTCTTTTAAAAGTTTTAGATATGTAATTTCATCTTTGATGTTTAACTTAGTATTAGTTAATAATATATTATATCCTTTTTTATACATTAGATTACTTATTCCTTCAACTGCAGACGAAAAAGTACTCGTATTTATTTTAGGCAATACAACACCAATTGTATCTGTTTTATTTCTTTTTAAGTTTTTAGCCAGGGAATTTGGAACATAACCAGTTTCTTTAATAATTTGTTTAACATTTTCCCTTGCCCGATCACTAACATGTTCTGAATCATTAATAACTCTCGATACTGTAGATTTAGAGACTCCTGCTAATTTGGCAATTTCTTTAATAGTAAGTGTCATAATTTAGCCTCCCTTCATTTTAAAATATTATTGGGAACGGTCCCAAAAAACTATAATTTTATTATATATAATTTAAAAAATGATGTCAAGTACTCTTTGATAATTAGATAATTACTTTTATAATTATTTGTGGTGATTTTTTATTAATCTTTATTTTTATCCATCATTTTTTCAATTTCATTAATTGACTTTTTAACACCATCAGCAAAGCCATTGTTATAATTTAATTTATTATTATCCATTCTGTAATTATTTTCAATTTCTTTTAGCTTTTCAATTAATAAATTAATATTAATAGAAGACATTATTACACCCCCTATTCTATTTGCTGCTTAATCTAAGCATCGATTCATTTTTGTAATATACAAAATATTCTTATTTTAATTATATAACTCAATAATTTTATATTCAAGCTATAATTCTAATTCCTTCAAATCATTTAAATTGTAAATTTCAAATTGACGAAAATTGATAAATATAATTTAAATTTGAAAAAAATGAAAATATATTATATTATAATTTGAGTAAGAGAAAATATTTTCTGGGGTTATAGCTCAGCTGGA
>JBNJFG010000001.1:0-78684 GCA_051746665.1 Bacillota bacterium | reverse complement strand
TGAAATCCCTAAAGACAGACCAGTATACTTACACTGCCGTTCAGGTCAGAGAAGTTATAATGCTGTTTTAGCACTTCAGGGTAGAGGTTATGATAATGTTATAAATGTTTCAGGCTCATTCTTAGGAATTTCTTTCTACGAATATTTCTTAGATCAGACAACTGATCGCGATAAAATTGTAACTGAATATAATTTTGAGTAAAGTCTTGACAACTGTTAGTTGAAACAAGTTTTCAATTAACTACTTTTTCTCAAAACTACAAATTACAAAAATAGAAAGCACCGATATCTGGCAAATTTATATCAGATAATCGGAACCCTATTAAGCAGGCCATCAAGTCTAAACTTGGTGGTCTTTTTAATCATACATTATCACTTTTAAAAATTGATAATTTAGAATAAATATGATATCTTTGATGGTAGTATATGACTTATGTTCAAAAAGATACTGATAATTATAAGGACGTGTAAATAAATGGCTTTAGATAATAATCAAAATAATAAAAAAGAAAAATCTAATGCTTCTCAAAATACTGATAAAACTATCAGCAGAGAATCAAATAGAAATAAAAAAAGTAAAACAGAAAGAGCTTTAACTTTTTTTACTTGGGCTTCTATCTTTATATTGTGGTATGTAATTACTAAACTAGGAATTTTCACTCCTACTCTGCTTCCAGGACCAGCAAGGGTTTGGAAAGCCTTTATTAGGATTTTAGAAAACGGCTACAATGGAGTTCCACTCTGGGTTCATCTGGGAGCAAGTTTTAAACGTTTATTTGTTGCTCTCTTTTTTGCAATTTTTTCTGCAGTACCACTCGGTCTTTTAAGTGGTTATTTTGATAAAATAGAAGCTGTAATTGACTCTGTAGTTGAATTCTATCGCCCACTCCCACCACTGGCCTATTATACTCTTTTAGTACTCTGGTTTGGTATTGATGATACTTCAAAACAAATCCTCTTATTTTTAGCTGCTTTTGCTCCAATATATATTGCCTGTGTTTCCGCAGTAAGAAAGTTAAATCAGGATTTTGTTTTAAGTGCTAAGTCACTGGGAGCTGCACAGAAAGATGTTTTCTTTAAAATTGTACTACCTGCTTCTTTACCAGAAATTTTCACTGGAATTAGAACAGCTTTTGGTGTTGCTTATACAACTCTTGTTTCTTCTGAAATGGTTGCAGCAACTTCTGGTATTGGTTGGATGGTTCTCGATGCTTCTAACTTTTTAAAAAGTGATGTTATTTTTGTTGGAATTATAATTATGGGAATTACTGGAGTGATTATTGATTCGGGATTAAGATTTCTAGAAAGAAAAATAATCTTTTGGAAAGGTCATGTATAATAACAAAATGAGTTTAATAAAAATGGGGAGGAAAAAAATGAAAATCAATTCTAAAAAAATACTTTTATTCTTATTAATTACCGCTTTAGTTTTTGTTTTAACAGCTTGTGGTGGAGATCAGGTTCAAAATGATAATGCTGAATCTTTGCCTGAGGAAATTAATTTTGGAATATTAAGAGTCCCAAATGATGAAACTATAGCAGTTGCTGAAGGATTTTTTGATGACTATTTTACTGATCGTGGAATTGAAGTAAATACCAGGGTTTTTGATTCCGGTGTTGAAGCTAATCAGGCCCTTGCTTCTGGTAGTATAGATTTTGCTACAATGGGTAATACTAATGCAGTTACTGCTCTTGCACGTGAACTTAATGTAGAACTAATCTGGATCCATGAGGTACTTGGTGAAAACGAAGCTCTAGCAGTTAAAAATGGTTCTGGAATTGAAAAGATTGAAGATTTAGTTGGAAAAAGAATTGCTGTTCCTTTTGCTTCTACAGCTCATTATATTTTGTTAAATGTTTTAAAAGAAGCGGGCATTGAAGAAGATGTTCAACTATTAGATATGCAGACTGCAGAAATTGTAGCAGCCTGGGAACGAGGAGATGTTAAAGCAGCTTATACCTGGCAGCCAACTTTAGCTCAACTTTTAGAAAGTGGTTATACTCTAACTGATAGTAAAGTAATGGCTGATAAAGGATATATTACTGCCAATGTAGATGTTGTCCGTAAAAAATTCTCAGATAAATATCCAGAATTAGTGGCTGATTTTATTTCAGCTCTGAGTAAAGCTGGAGATATTTATAGAAATGATCCAGAAAAAGCTGCAAAAATTGCCGGTGACAAGTTAGGCCTTGAAACTGAAGTTGCTCTACATCAGATGCAGGGAACTACCTGGAAAACTCGTGAAGAACTTATGAGTTCTGATTTCTTTGGTACTGTAGATGAGCCAGGAAACTTTGCTAAAATCATGAAGGATACCTCGGATTTTCTTCAGGCTCAGGGTTCTATTGAAGAATCACCTTCTCAAGCAGCATTTAATGATTATGTTAACCCTGAATATATTAAAATGTCTTTAGAAAATGATCAAAGTTCTTATTAAAATTATATAAAAATTAATTTAGTTAAGAAAGGATATATTTTATGACTGCTCAAAAAGAAAAAGAGAGCTTAATTAAAATTGAAAATATGAGCTTAAAATATGGAGAAAGTATTAACTCAATCCTGGCCTTGAAAAATATTAATCTAGAAATTAATAAAGGAGAATTCATATGTGTTTTAGGACCTTCAGGCTGTGGTAAAAGTTCACTGCTTAAATGTATTGCTGGTTATGTAAGCCCTACTTCTGGTAGAGTTTTAATGCAGGATAAGGAAGTTGATGGTCCAGACTGGCATCGGGGGGTTGTCTTTCAATCTCCTACTCTTTATCCCTGGATGACAGTTAATGAAAATGTTGAATTTGGTCCTAAAATGAGAGACTTACCCAAGGCTGAAATCAAAGATATCCGCGAATACTTTCTAGATGAGGTAAATTTAAGTGGCTTTGGTGATAATTATACTTTTGAATTATCTGGAGGGATGAAACAAAGAGTTGCAATTGCAAGAGTACTGGCAAACTACCCCCAGGTTGTTTTGATGGATGAGCCTTTTGGAGCACTGGATGCTTTAACTAGAGAAAATATGCAAAATTTAATTAGAAACATCTGGGAAGAAAATAATACTACAATATTTTTCATTACCCATGATGTAGATGAAGCTTTACTGCTGGCAAATAGGGTTGTAGTTATGTCTAAACAGCCTGGAGAAATCATAAAAATATTTAATGTTGATTTCACTGATCAAATCTTTGAAAAAGGGACTAAAGAAGTTATTTACAATGAAGATTATTTTGAAGTTAAAAATGAAATTATGGATATTATTCACAGCCAGATTGATTAATTGATTAAATAAAATTTAAAATATGATTTAATAACAATATAAGAAACCCCATGTCGTAATTTTTATGACATGGGGTTTCTTAACTTTTATTTTATTTAAAATTCTATTTTACAGCAACAAGTGAAATTTCAACTGCAACACCTTTTGGTAAGCTGCCTACTTCTACACAAGCTCTTGCTGGTGGCTCTTCTTTAAAATATTCTGCGTAAATATCATTTACAACAGAAAAATCATTGATATCGTCAAGGAAAATTTCTGATTTAACAACATCTTTGAATGTACAATCTGCTGCTGCTAGAACGGCCTTAAGATTTTTTAAAACTCTCTTTGCCTGCTCTTCAGCTCCACCCTCTATAATTTCTTGAGTTTCTGGATCAATAGCAATCTGTCCAGATAAATAAACTGTATTTCCTGCCTTAACCGCCTGTGAATATGCACCTACTGCTGCTGGTGCTTGATCTGTATGAATAATTTCTTTTGTCATTTTATATTCCTCCTATTATTTTTATTTTAAGAAATAGTAAATTAGATTTAAATAATAAGCTTAAGTTAAATCTAATTTTTATTTACTTTAAACCTTTAATTTCATAATCATTGCTTTCTAATATCTTTATTATTTCTTCTACATGCTCTGCATTTTTAGTTTCTAAAGTTACCTGAACTTTTGCATGTTTTATAGAAATTTCTGGTGTAAGTCTATCATGAGTCACTGAAATTACATTTGCTCCAGTTTCACTAATCACAGAAAGTAGATCTCTTAGTGCACCCGGCTTATCAAATAGAGATGTTTCAAAACTAATACGTCTTCCTGCTTTGATCATACCTCTATCAATAATAGTGGAAATCATATCTAAATCAATGTTACCTCCACTTAATACAATTGCAATTTTTTTGCCATGAATATTTATTTTATCATTTAATACAGCTGCCAGGGTTGTAGCTCCGGCGCCTTCGACAATAAGTTTAGCTCTTTCCATAAGTAATGAGATAGCATGTGCAATTTCTTCTTCTTCAACAGTTACTACGTGATCTACATATTCAGAAATTATTTTATATGTTATATCTCCAGGACGCTTAACTGCAATTCCATCAGCTATTGTATCTACTTTATCTAAATTAGCAAGACATCCTTCCTTCATAGATTCAGCCATACAGGCAGCATTTGCAGCTTCAACACCTATAACTTCTATATCAGGATTGGATTCTTTTAGAGCAACTGCAACACCAGAAAGCAGTCCCCCTCCTCCAATAGGAGTAATTACAACATCTACATCAGGTAAATCTTCTAAAATTTCAAGACCAATAGTACCCTGACCTGCAATTACATCTGGATCATTAAATGCGGGAATAATTGTGGCTCCATTTTCTTTAGCAAATCTTTCTTCTTCTGCATGAGCCTCATCATAACTCTCCCCACTTAAAATAACATCTGCACCATAACCCTGAGTTGCATTTATCTTACCAATCGGAGCTCCTTCTGGCATAACTATTGTAGATTTAATGCCCATTTGGGTTGCTGCTAAAGCAACCCCCTGAGCATGGTTTCCTGCTGAAGCAGCAACTACACCATTTTTCTTTTCATCTTCAGTTAAATTACTTATTTTATTATAGGCACCACGAATTTTAAAGGAACCAGTTCTTTGTAAATTTTCCAGTTTTAAATAAACTTCATTCCCACTCATTTTACTGAATGTTCTTGATTTATCTAAATCTGTTTTCACAGCAACACCTTTAAGTTTTTCACGAGCTTTTTTTATATCTTCTAAAGTAACTAAAGCCATCCTTCTCCTCCTTATTAATTGCCATAAAATCGTCATTATTATTTATGGTTGAAACCTTTTCTTAGTATGAAATAACAGTTTCTATACTATTTATTATTGTCTACTTCTTTAAGATAATTATAAATAGTGTAACGGGAAACATTTAACTTTTCTGCCGTATGATCTACAGCTCCTTTAACCATAAATGCTCCCTTTTTGTCGAGATATTCAATAACCTTTATTTTATCATCTTTTTCCATATAAGGTATTGGTTTTTCTACTTCTTTAATTGCATTACTCAGCATTTTTTCCATTACATCATTTATATCATCGGCAAAAATTTCATGTTGAGACTTTATATCTTGATTTGATTTATCTTTATTATCATCAAGAGCACAGAAATTTTTAATTGTATTTTCGATCATATAAAAATTAGTAATATTATAATTAACACAGAGACAACCTAATACCTGACCTTGATCATCTGTTACAAACATAGTAGAAGACTTCAATATTCTTCCATCATCTAACTCATTTTTGTAATTTAAAACATCATCAGGATTATTTTCATCTCTTAGCCTTTTTAATCCTACATCAGTAATTGGGCCACCAATTTCTCTATCAGTTAATTCCCCTGCAATAAAGATAATTGACTCTTCTGGTCTGCTCAAATCATGTAATACTACTTCTGCTTCTTTTCCCAAAAACTGAAATATACCTTCAGCAACTGATTTCACATTATTAAGATAAGGATGGACTTCTCGCTTTTCATCTACTAAGATTCTCATTACCTAGCCTCCACTTTATGCAGCTTCTTCTTTAATAGCTCCAGTCCGCTTTCCAATAGCATCAACTAGAATAGCAATTGCACCATCACCAGTTACGTTAGTAGCTGTACCAAAACTATCTTGTGCAAGATAAAGTCCAATCATTAAAGCTGTTGCACCTTCTCCAAAGCCTAAGATAGATGTTAATAAACCTAAAGCTGCCATAACTGCTCCACCTGGAACACCTGGTGCAGCGACCATTGTTACACCCAACATTAAAATAAAGTGGAAAAACTCACCAAACTGAGGTGTACCACCCTGGATGAGCACTACAGCAATAGCACAGGTTGTTAAGGTGATTGTACTACCTGCAAGGTGAACAGTTGCACATAAAGGAATTACAAAATCAGCAATTTTTTCTGTAATATTATTTTTCTTTGCACTCTTAAGTGTTACAGGAATTGTTGCAGCACTGGACATTGTACCAAGTGCAGTTGTATAAGCAGGAATCATATTTTTAAGACTCTTAAATGGATTTTTACCTGAGACACTACCTGCAATAGTATAAAGAATTACTAAATAACCAAGATGCATAGCAATAATTAAGGCAAATACTCTTCCAAATACATTTAAGGTTTCAAATGCTGTTCCGGAAAAAGCCATGTTAGCAAAAACACCTGCAATATGGAATGGTAAAAATGGAATAATAACATTTTCAATAACAAGAACAATAATATCTCTAAATTCTGTCATAAATCCATATAGATTCTGGTGATCACCATTATGTCGAATATGGTTAATTCCCATACCGATTACAAATGCTGTAACAAGGGCTGTCATAACTCCAAGTAATGCTGGTATTTCAAGAGTTAGAAATGGTTCTAGGCCACCTTCTTCAGGATTTGCTACATTAGCAGCCTCTACAATAGCAGGTACAATTCTACTAGCGATTAAATAAGCAATTGTTCCTGCTGTAATTGTAGAACCATATGCAATTAAAACTGTTGAACCTAAAAGTTTACCAGCTTTATTACCAAGTTCTGCAATACCAGGAATAATAAATGCTAAAATTACAAATGGAACTATGTAATTTAAGAATTCCCCAAAAATATGTGTAAATGTATAAAGTAATCTGGAAACTGTTTCTGGAAGAAACATTCCAATTAGAATACCAGAGATAATACCTATTAGTAACCTTGGGACTAATCCGATTTTTTTCATCATTTAATAACACTCCCTAAATTTTTTGTTTTTTAATTTTTGTAAATCTTTATTAAGTAATAGATTTAATAATTTCCCTGTTCTGCTGATTTTATCATTTTTTAATAATAAACTTATGTACTTATGATTTTAATTTTCGCACCCCCTAAATTTTTTTGATTAATCAGCTTTTCCCGACCTTATATTGATTATATTTTTGCAATAATTATTATTACAAAAATTCATTATACATTGTTAATATTAAGAATTAATTAAATGATCCTTGTCTATATTTTAAAACTATTTCAACATTTTGTCAAGCTATTATTAAAAATTTTTAATAAATACTTTCAAAAAAAACAAAAGGAGCCTCAAAAGGCTCCTTTAATTCTTGTATATATTTGATATATATATAAATAATTTTAGTTACTGAACTACTTCATAACCTTTGTTTGACCAACCATAAGGCTCATTAGCAGAAGTACCCATACCACCATTTAGTGATACAGCATCATAACCTAACATTCTTAAACCTGCAACTGCTTGGCCAGCTGTTTGACCTGTATAACAATAGACAACTAACTTCTTATCCTGTGGTAATTGACCGAAATACTCTTCCATTCCAGCACCCCAGGGAATATTAACTGCACTTTCAATATGACCTTCAGAAAAAGCACTAGACTGTCTGATAGATACAACCATCATATCTGCATCAGAATCTAAAGCCATTTTTAACATATCTTCAGAAATCTTATAGTTTTTATACATTGAATCACTAACATCAGCAAGCCCTTTGTAATAATCTATAACTGCTGTTTTAATTTCAGGATTTATTTCAAAATCAGTAACTTCACCCAGCTCATTACTAGAAGTTTCGACAACATCTTCATATCCTTCTACTCTTGAAATACCTAAGTTCCAACCAAATTTAACTGACTTTGCTTCAAAACCAGCAAAGTTTAAAAGACCAACAGTCTGATTAGCTGTTTGACCTGTATAACAATAAACATAAATAGTTTTATCTCCAGGTAACTTGTCTAAATTATCAGCAATTGCATCAGGACCCCATGGTAAATTAACTGCACCTTTAACGTGTCCTTCATTATAAACATCAGGCTGTCTAATATCTAAAATAAATAGATCTTCTCCAGCTCTTACTTTGTCAACAAATGCTTCTTGACCAATCATAGCATTATCTGAAGGAAGATTTGCAAAATACCCATTAACTGCATCTTCTACTGCATCCGATACCGCAAATGCTGATGTTGAAACTACCAGCAGAGCCATAACAACTATTGCCATTGATAATAAAATTCTTCTTTTTCTCATTCATATTCCTCCTAATTTTTTGATAAATAATTAATCTTAACTAGTTTAAGATCCATCCTGAGAACTTGGTTCTGCAGGTGCACCAGTTGGCATTGCCTTTGGTGTAGAACTATCTGATGACCATTCAATCCAGGCTCCATCATAAAGTTTTAATTCTCTATAGCCTGCATTATGTAAAGCTATAAAGCTCTGAGCAGCTCTAATTGAAGTCTGGCAGTACATTATTACCTCTTTATCTGGTGTAATATCATTATCAGGGTAATATCTTTGAATATAGCTTGGTGGATAAAATTCTCCACTATCCTTATTATTATCTACATAATTAATGTGAATAGCTCCTGGAATAATCCCTTCATTAACTTCATCTAAAGTTCTAACATCTAAAATTGCAACATCATCACTAGGATTATTGACCTGAGCCAGTATCTCATCTTTAGTAGCTATTAAATCCTCATTTTTTTCAGCTGCTGTATATTCTACAGCTTCAGCTTCATAATCACCTGAACTAAAAGTACCTCCAGCTTCTTCTAAAGCATTTAAACCACCACTAATCACCTTCATATTAGCAGTATCATGACCATAAACCAGCATTGTCCACCATAAACGAGCTGAATCCATGTTATTATTATTATCATAAATAAGTACTTTTGTCTGATTTGAAATACCATTATCTCCTAAAGATGATTCAATTTTCGAAGCATCTGCCAGCATATTGGGATAAGGTCCAAAAGTTGTAATATTGTTTCTAGCAATATTTACTGAACCTTCTAGATGCTTATCTTCAAAATCACCAGATTTTTGAGTATCAACTACAACTACCTCTTCTTTTTCAATCATTTTAAGAGCTTCTTCAGCTGTAATTATATCCTGACCTACTTCACCAGGAACAGAAATATCTGCTTCACATCCTGTGAGAATAATCGCAAAAGCTAATAAAACAAATAATACTTTTGCTGTTTTTTTCATTTTTCCACCTCCAAATTTATATTGTTAAAATTGGAACAATCTCTATTAATATTATAAAACATATTAAGCCCTTATAGTTATAACATTTGCTAATAGTATATTCAATTATCAAATAAGTCTTGCTATTTATTCATTTTTCGAATCATCTATTTTTAAAGCTAAGAGCAACTATGATATACTAATTGTACTGTGAATTATGCTATAAAAATATTTTTTAGGGAGTTTTAATATGTATTCTTCATTAAAAAACAAATTCAAAAAAATTAAAGTCTGGCATCTAATTTTACTTTTTTTTATTATAAATATTTTTTTTCTAACAAATTTTCCATTTATTCATTCGGATGAAGCCTGGTTAAGTGGGCTCTCAAGAGAAATTATGGAAAAAAGTAATTTAGCAGTTACAGAAAGTTTTTTTGATCTGCTACCCCGACACCCCCATGCCTTAAAAATATTTTTTCATCTGCTTCAAATTATATTTATTAAAATTTTTGACTATAGAATCTTTACTTTTCGTCTAATTTCACTGCTAGCTGGAAGTTTAGCTCTCTATACTTTTTATAAAATAGCTTTTTTAATAACTAAATCTAAAAGTTTAAGTTTGGGAGCACTACTAATCTTAGCAGCTGATATTCACTTTATTTATAGTTCTCACCTTGCTAGACAGGAAATTATTTTGGTTTTTATTTTTTTAACTGCCTATTATTATTTTTTAAAAAACATTTTAAATATTAGAAATAAAAATATTGATACTCATAATTCAACTAATTCAACATCAAAAACTTCAATTAAAAAACACATTTATCTGGGACTAATTTTAGGAGCTGCAGTTGGCTTTCATCCAAATGCTTTTATTATTGCCTTACCTTTTATTATTATTTACAGTTGGAATTTGTTTTTTAATAAAAAAGCAGCTTTAAAAACTTATCTCTGTTTTGGAATAACTTTAGCTCTTTCTGCTTTATTCTTTGTTTACCTTAGCTTTCAATTTGATCCCAATTTCATTGATAATTACAGCAGTTATGGTGCTCAACTTGGGGTCTTAGACTCTTTTTTAATAAAATTAGAAAATTTTAAAGGCTTTTATCAAAAATTATTTTACAGAGTAAGCGGAACCTACTATATTCCTCCAATTAAATTTCAACTTATCTTTTTTGCTGTATTAATAATCTGCTCAATAATTAAACTTTTTAATAAGCAAGATAGAGTTAATAAATATTTATTTTTAAGTATTTTTGCTATAAATTTAGGCTTTTTAATTATTGGAAGATATAATCAAAGCTCTATTATTTTTATCTTTCCAATTTCTTATCTAATTTTCATTAATTTAATTAAAGATTATAATTTTAAAATAAGTTCAGCCCTAATAATAATTTTATTATTCAGCTTAGGCTCAACAAGTTATATAACCATAGCAAAAGACAGCCATTACAACTATCAAAATTATCTAGAACAGATTGCAGAAGCCGTCCCTCAAGATTCTAAAGTTCTGGCAAATTTAAATACTGATTATTATTTTGAAAATGGTAAACTATTTGATTACAGAAATTTAGATTATTTAGAAGAAAATAATCTTTCTTTTGCAGAATATATAGCCAAAAACAAAATTGAATATATAATTTATCCTGAAGAAATGGATTTTATTTATAATACCCGTCCGAGCTGGAACATTTTATATGGTAATCTATATCCTTATTATTCAGAAATGCAGAAGTTTCTAAAAAAAGAAACTGATCTGATAAAAACATTTACTAATTCAACTTATGCAATAAGAATTGTTAGAGAAATAGGAAATGAAAACTGGTCAATTAAAATTTATAAAGTTAAGAATTCAAAAGTGACTGCAGTTTCTCAAAAAGTTGATTAAATTCTATACTGCTGCGGCGACGAGGACGCGGTAGTTCATTTTTTATTACTTTAATAATTTCTCCTGGCTCATTTTTCATAAGAACTATTCGCTCGGAAAGGAAAACTGCTTCTCTTATATCATGAGTTACAAAAATAATAGTTTTTTCTTCCTCCAGCCATAGATTATTCAATAGAAGCTGCAGTTCCTGTCTTGTCTGACTATCAACACTGCCAAAAGGCTCATCCATCAGCATAATTTCGCCTTCAGCGGCCAGAGTTCTAGCTAAAGCCGCTCTTTGTTTCATTCCTCCAGAAAGCTGATGTGGATAATAATTTTGATATTTTTCAAGTTTTACTTCCTTTAGATATTTCAAAGATTTTTCTTTAATTTGAACTTTTGTTAATTTTTTATTTTTGTTTTTAGCTGCAGCTTTAACTGAAAAGGAAACGTTATCAATTACTTTCTGCCAGGGAAATAATTGCTCAAAATTTTGAAAAAGCATAATTTTATCCAAACCGGCCCCTTTAGATATCTTCCCTTCTTTAAACATCTGCCCGGTATCTGTTTTTAAAAAACCAGCAATTATTTTAAGCAGAGTTGATTTTCCACAACCTGAAGGACCCAGAATAGTTAAAAACTCATTTTCTTTTATTTCAAGATCAATATTTTTTAGAGCAATTTTATTACCACTTTCTGTGTCAAAATTTTTGCTTATATTTTCAAGTTTTAAAAAGGAGCTCATTTCAACATACCCCATTTTTTAATTGTTTTTTCTTCTATTTTTTTAAATATAAAATCTTCAACTAAAACTCCAATCACTATAATTACTATGATCCCTGCAAATACTCCTGGCAAATCGAAAAAGACACGCTTTTGGAAAATATACCACCCCAGACCACCAAGACTATTGATGGCACCAAAAAGCATCTCCGCACTGATTAAAGCACGCCATGATCTGGCCCATGCTATTTTTAAGCCAGAAATAAAATATGGAAGTGAGGCCGGAATCAAAATTTTAAACATAAATTCTGCTTTATTTAAACGATAATTTTTTGCAATAAGTGTATAAATATCAGGGATTGAATTAAACCCTGTGCTCAAATTTAAAATTAAAGGCCATAAAACAGAATGAATGATTACAATTAAAATAGCAGTTCTTCCGGAACCAAACCAGATCAAAATCAAAGGCATCAAAGCTATTCCAGGCAGTGGGTGAGCTAAAGCAGTCAAAGTATCAATCAAACCTGCAGCACTTTTAGAAAAATAAGATATAAGTGCTAAAATCAAAGCTGCTGCAGTAGCTAAAAGTAGACCCTGTATAATAATTGAAATTGAAAATCCAATCTGTTTAATTAGAACTCCATCATTTAGAGAATCAAGTAATGCTAAAAAAATTTGATCTAAACCAGGAAATATCATTTCTGAAAAAACACCACTAACAGCTGTTAACTGCCAGATTAATGATAGGAAAGCGATCCAGACTAAACGCTGACTATATTTATTTTTCATCACTATCAGCTGCTTTATCTGAAGTGATTTCTTTTTCTATATTCATTTCTATTTCGGGAAAAATGAGTTCAGAACGCTTGTAATTATTCTTGGATAAATATCCTTCTTTACTCATAAAAGATATAAATTCTTTCAGACCCTTAATTTCAGAAGTAAATTTCATTCCCGGCCAGTCAAGATATTCCTGCATTTCTGCTTTAGTTAAACCATAATTATCTGCTAGAATTTCTGCACTCTCATCCCGATTATTTTCTATGAATTTAATTGATTTCATTAAAGCTTCTAAAAAAATTCTATAATTTTGGGATTGCTGTTGATAAAACTCTTCAGTGCTTACTCCTATAATAAAGGTGAAATCTCCCCCAAAAGCTTCTTTTCCACTCAGGATTTTTTTTATTCCATTTTCTTTGCTTTCTAAAAACAAATAGGGTGGTGAAGCAAAATGAGCAGCTGCTTCTCTACCGGCCAGCAGAGCATTCATCGCATCAGGATGATTCATTGTTAACAGCTGATCATCAAATTTATCTGCTGCTTCAAAATCTCTTTGAGCTGACATAGAAAGCAAAATATGTTGGATACTACCTGGTTGAGGTAAAGCAATTTTATCTTCAGCTTTAAAATCTGCTGTAGAGTTTATATATTCTCTATTAGTCATTAAACCCAAAGGGCTTTCTGAAAGACCAGAAATTATTTTCCACTGCATTCCTTTATCTTTTGCAATTAAAAAAGGTGGAATAGCCATAAAAGCAATATCAACTTCTCCAGCTAACATTGATTCTCTAATAGAAGTAGTATTACTTAACTGTTTCCATTCAATTTTTAAGTTTTTATCATTTTTTTCTAAAAAACCAAGCTCTTTGATTAATTGTACAGGTGCATAGGCTAAGCCATATTGTTCAGCAATAACAATACTATTGTCCGCCTCTGAATTTCTATTTTCACAAGCTGATAGAAAAAAAAGACTTAAAAACAAAATTATAATAATTGAAATATATTTTTTCATAATTACACTCCTGGCTTATCTTTAAAAATTTTCTCCAATTTCTCTTAAAATTAAATTTTTTCCTTTTTTGTTAATTATTTTTAAATTATCATAAACTAAAGCAACTCTATCTCTTAATTGCTTTTTAGCAGCTGCTGTAACTATAAAATATCCAGCTCTGGTAGTAGCATTTTCTATATTAGGAATTTTTTCTCCGACTTTATAGTTGAAATCTGCTTTTAAAACACCTTTTAAACTTAAAATTTCTGAGCAATCTGTAATTTTAACTGCTTTACCTGGAGCAGCAAAAAAAAGTTGTGCTGATAAAAATTTATCGTTTTCTTTAAGTGAATAATTATCAAATAAAGATTCTTCGATATCTTCTCCTGCTGATAATTTAACCATCATTTCTAATATATCAACACCTGTCAGCTCCGGCATGAAATCCCCCTCATAAGCTCCGCCTATTCTGCAGGCTATCTCATTTACTTTAATCCCCTCTTCTCCAATTAAAAATTGAAAATAAATTGGTCCATTTTCTATTTTAAATTCATTAACAATTTTCTGACTCAATTTTTCAATTTTTCTACTATATTTTTTTAAATATTTAGATGGAAATAAATGAGAAGAACAAATACCAATATGGATTTTTTCTTCAAAACGCAACCTATCTGTTACAGTTAAAATTTTCGCTCTACCATCTATTACCCAGCCACTAACCGTTATCTCATCAGAGTTATAATATTCTTCAACTAAAATTTTATTTTCTCTAGAAAAAGATAAAACTTCGTTAAATTTTTCTCTTATTTTAGCAATAGAATTTAATTTAAAAACACCTCGTTGGCCCTGACTGTCAAGTGGTTTAACCACAAATGGTCTTTTAAAGTTTTTGATTTCTTGATCAGAAAAATTTTTATCAATTATTTTATATTTCACTGTAGGAATTTCTGCAACTGTAAATTTATTTTTCATTATTTCTTTATTAGTTACCGCTTTTGCTGTTTCAACAGAAATATATTGATTTAAATTTAATTTTTGTGCAACTACAGCAGCAGTATACACTGGTTGATCTGTTCCCGCAGTTAAAACTCCATCAATTTTATATTTTTTAGCAGTTTCAATATTTGCCTTAATCTCAAAAGTACTGCTCTCAGAAGAAAAATCAGCTATTTTTTTTCCTGGAGCATCAGGATAATAATCAGAAACTACAGTTTCATAACCCATTTTTTTTGCTTTTTTTATTAAACTGAGCTGACTGCTGCCGCCCCCCAGAATCAAAAGTCTCATGTTTTATTCCTCTCTATAAAAAATATTATAATTTTATTTGCTTTGCTGATTAATAGTTTTAGCTTTATCTAAAAAAATTTAATAATCATTAAAGGTACTAGTTTTAATTAAATACTGTTCTTTATTAGAACGTAAGTATTTTAAAAAAGAAAATTCGCCATAATATATATATAACTTTATAAATAATTTTAATAATTTAATAAAATTATAATTTGACTGGCCATATTTCCTCTGCTGCTGTTTTGTATAAATATTTGCTATTTTAGCTCCCTTTTTGAGAATTATTGCTGAAATATAAATAAATGATTTCTCAGAAGCCTTAATTTTATGCAGAGTTTCTCTATTTATTATTCTAAAACTGCTGACTCTTTTTTTTGCGGACTTTGGAGTTATTAAATCAAACAACCAGTTAGTTAATTTTGATCCTAAGCTTCTATAAAATTTATATTCTCTCGTTTCTGGAATTGCATAAACAACATCATAGTCTTCTTTAATTTTTTGATAAAGAAGAGCTATATCTTCTGGTCTATGCTGTAAATCATCATCCATTGTAATTATATAGTCTCCTGCAGAATAATTAAAGCCGCAAAAAATAGCATTCTGCTGGCCAAAATTTTTTGCCAGACGAATGCCTTTAACTCTGCTATCATAATTATGAAGTTCTAATATTTTTTGATAACTTTGATCTGGACTGTTATCATCAACTAAAATCAATTCAAAATCAAAACTATTATCTGCAGCTGTTTTTTTTATGGCTGAATAAAGCTCATCTAAAGAATTTTCACCATTATAAACTGGAACTACAATAGAAATCAAATCAGCCATTACTTAAACACCCACCTGCTTTATTTCTGAAAATATATGCTTTAGTTCTGTAATAATATATCTTAAATCTGCTGAAGATAGATCTGGATAAATAGGTAATCTTAACATAGCAGCTGCTATCTGATTTGTAAGCTTCAGGTCTTTAGTTTGATAACCAATTTTTTTACCCATTGGTGAAGCATGTAATGGTTGAAAATGAAAAGCAGCTTCTATTCCTTTTTTTCTGAGCTTATTTAGAATAAAATCTCTTATTTTTTGATTTTTGAATTTCAAATAATATAAATGATAGTTACTCTTCCGATCCTCTGGTATTTGAGGAATTATTTCTAAAAAATTTTCAACTAAAAATTCTTTTAAATGCTGATTATAAAATTCAAAAATTTGCTTCCTTTGTTTTGTTATATAATCAATTTGTTCCAATTGAGCTAACAAAAGAGCCATTAAAATATCAGAAGGAAGATAGCTCGATCCCTCTCCAACCCAGTTATATTTGTTAATTTCTCCTCTTAAAAAGCTGGAACGATTTGTTCCTTTTTCTCTGATGATTTCTGCTTTCTCTATCAATTTTTTTTGATCTGAATTAATAATTAAAGCTCCACCTTCACCACTGACAAAATTTTTGCTGCCGTGAAAGCTGTAACATCCAAAATCACCCATAGAGCCTGCTGCCTTTCCCTGATAAAAACTATTAACCGCATGAGCAGCATCCTCAATTATATATATATTGTTTTTTTTAGCTATTTTTTTTATTTCTTTCATTTCACAGCTAACACCAGCATAATGGACAGCTATAACAGCTTTAGTCCTGGCAGTTATTTTAGATTTAAAATCAGCCGGATCTAAATTAAAACTATTGAGTTTAACTTCTGCAAAAACTGGTCTGGCACCTGTTTTTATTACAGCATTTGCGGTTGAGCTAAAACTAAAAGAAGGCATGATAACCTCATCACCTGCTTTTAAGCCGATTAATTGTGCAGCCATTTCTAAAGCATGAGTAGCTGAAGTAGTCATCAAAACTTTAGTTAAATCAAATTTTTCTTCTAAAAATTTACTCACCTTTTTAGTGTAAAACCCATCACCACTAATACTACCTCTATTTAAGGCATCTTGTATATAATTTTTTTCTTTTCCATTTAAATAAACTTTATGAAAATCTATTTTTCGCATAAAAAATTGCTCCGTTCTCTAATAACAAATATGCTTCCCTAATTTTTTAAAGTTAGCTATAAATTCTTTTACCTCATCTGATAGAAATTTTGCTTTTTTATTAATCATATAGATATCATAATCTAAGTCATAATCTGTAATTCTTGATACCTTAATTTCATTAGCACTAAATTCGTCTCTAACTGCATTATAAGGAACAAAGGCAATCCCATAACCTTTTCTTACTAAAGTTTTAATAGCTTCAGTAGAATCCAGACGCGATATAACCTCCATCTCTGAAAAATCAAGTCCTAAATCTTCAAGAGAATTTTTAAAATTTTCCTTAATTATACAGTCTTCTTTTAAAATTACAAATTTATGGTCTATAATTTCTTCTAATTTAACTTTTTCCGGCAAATCAAAAGCAGGCGGAGAAATCACCACTACTTTCTCATTAATTACCTTCTCAGAAATCAAATTTTCTGCTCTAGAAGGTCTAGTTGTAAAACCAACTTCACAGATATCGCTTAAAACATCCTGCTCAATTTCATCTGAAGATGCTGATACAAGATTATATTTATGGTTCGGAAATTTAAAATTCATATTTAAAATAGCACAAGGAAGACAGTATGTTGCAATTGTATGCTCACCTTCTATTTTTATTTCCTTACTCTCTTGATCATTTAAATCAGAAAGCATTTTAGTATGAGTTCTAATTATATTATCTGCATATTTCAGCACTATTTTACCAGATTCTGTTAATTTAACCCCGCGATTGCTGCGAATAAATAATTTTTTACCCAATGAATCTTCAAGTTTTTGTATTTGCTGGCTTAAAGCTGGCTGAGATATATGAGAATTATTTGCCACCTTAGATATACTTTTTAACTTTGCTATTTGTTGAAAATACTTAAGACTTTCAATATGCATAAATACACCCTTTCATAATATATATAATATAATTTAGAAAATATTGTTTTTTAACTAATGTTCTTAATTAATTATATTATTAATCAGATCAAATAACAAGAGTTAATCGTCAAAAACGAATATTATAGATCAAGTTAATCTATTCTTCATCATTAATTATTTTTTGCCACCATTTTTTATGATCAAGATACCAGTTCAAAGTTTTTCTCATTGCATTTTCAAAATCATATTCAACTTCCCATCCCAATCTTTTTTTTATTTTACTACTGTCAACTGCATACCGATAATCATGACCCTTACGATCTTTTACATGCTTAATTAACAATTCCGTTTTAGAAAGCAGAGAAAGAATTTGCCCAGTTATTTCTAAATTAGTTTTTTCATTATCGGCCCCAATATTATAAATTTCTCCATCTTCACCTTTGCGCATTACTAAATCCACCGCTTTACAGTGATCTTTAACATAAATCCAGTCTCTGATATTACAGCCATCACCATAAACTGGTAATTTTTCGTTATGAAGTGCATTGATAATAAAAAGAGGAATTAGTTTTTCAGGATATTGATAGGGGCCAAAATTGTTTGAGCAGCGGGTAATATTAATTGGCAGATCATAAGTTTTAAAATAAGATTTTACTAATAAATCTGCTGACGCCTTTGAAGCTGCATATGGATTTGAGGGATTTAAACAGCTTTTTTCACTGAACTTACCATTTTTACCCAAGCTGCCATAAACTTCATCTGTAGAAATTTGTATAAATTTTTTAACCCCAAATTTTAGAGCCAGATCAAGCAAATTCTGGGTACCTTCAATATTAGTTTTGACAAAAACTGAAGGGTCTTCTATGCTCCTGTCAACATGAGATTCAGCCGCAAAGTTAACTATATAATCTATCCCCTGGTGCATTATCTGATCAATTTTTTCCTTATTACAGATATCAAGCTGTTGAAATTCATAATTAGGATTAGCCTCTATATCTTTTAAGTTATCAAGATTCCCGGCATAACTTAATTTATCAACATTGATAATCTGATCATCATAATTTTCCAGTTGATAATGAATAAAGTTGCTGCCAATAAAACCAGCACCACCTGTAACTAAAATTTTCATTATGTTTCCTCCTCGTATTGCTTTTTTAAAAATTATTTTTATGATAAATCTAAATTTATACACAAATTCATATTTGTAAATAATCGTTTGCTTAAAATTATTATATCATAATATATTCTAATTCTAAATTTAAAGAAAATTGGCGTTAAATTTAAAATTAGTTATTGCTTTACAAACATATGTATGCTAAAATTATAGATGTCATCAGCTAGTTAAATTATTAATTAAACTGAAAAATTTTAAATTTTACTTAGGAGTGAAAAATATGAACTTCAAAGATCGAGGTAATAAAAAATGGAATTCTTTAATGCTGGTTGAGCACCAAAGAAGATTAAAAGAATTGAAATTAAAAGAACAGGATCTAGAAAAGCCAGAACTTGATCAACAGCAGCTGGAAGATTTTAATTTAAAGATTAAAAAAGCTGTAAATAAAAATTTGAATCTAAAGCTTATTTTTTATGAAAACAAAAAAATCAAAGAAATAAAAGGGACAATCTTTGAAATTGATGATTATAAAGAAGAAATTAAAATAAAAAAAAATAATAATCAGATCAAAAAATTTTCTTTTGAGCAAATTATAGAAATTTCCATTTAACTATTTTTTATGTCCACCGATTGTATTTTCAATCCTATCTTTAATATTTCCTTTTTCTAAATTACGCGCATAGTACAGTACATCTCTGCCCATTTTTTGAGCCAGCTGATCTCTAATTTGATTAATTTCTGATCTTTTCAAATCATTTTTAAATAAATTCAGCTGTAGATAATTAGATTCTATAAAGTTTGCAAGATAAAGACTTATTTTTCTTACTTTTTCTCCTTTATAATGTTTATTTAAGATTACTACAGCAGTCTGAAAAATATCTTTTGTCATATCAGTTTCTTTTTCCAGGCTAAGTTGTCTGGAAAACCCTTTTTTTATTTCTTCTTTAGAATAGCCAAGTGACAGTGAAACAGTTCTACCCTTTAAATTGTTTTTTCGAACTCTTTTGCCAACTTCTTCTGCCAAGTTAAATATTACTGTTTTGATAGCTTCAATTTCTCTATAATCACTGTATAAAGTGATTCCACGTCCAACTGCTTTTTTAGGATCATTAAAGTGTCCTTCTAATTCAGAATAATCTATGCCCCAGGCATGATAGTAAAGTTGATTGCCAATAATACCAAACTTATTTTCTAAATATTTCAAAGGTAGATGAGCTAGTTCCCCAACTGTATAAACTCCAATTTTATTTAGCTTTTTTTTAGTCCGACTGCCAATCCCCCAACAATCTGAAAGTTTAAGGGGCCATAATTTATCAGGAATATCACTATAATCCCAGCTGCAGAGTCCTGTTTTTTTACCTTCATTGTCCATGGCCACTTTAGCCATAAACATATTAGGACCAATTCCCATACTGCATGGTATTTTATATTTTTCCCATATTTCTTTTTTTATCTTTATTGCTGCTTCAAATGAATTGCCATATTTTTTTTGACTTCCATTTAGTTTTAACCAGGCTTCATCTATTGAATAAATATGTATGGCTTCTAGAGGTAAATAAGAATTGAAAATTTCGGTAATTTTCATTGAAATATCAAGATAAAGTTCCATATTTGCTTCTGCCAATATAATTTCATCTTGATCAGGAATTTGAAATAGTCTATCAGCAGTTTTTATCCCATATTTTTTCTTTAAAGCAGCCGAAGCTGCGAGAACAACTGATCCTTTTCTATTTTTATCACCAATTACCGCTAAAAATCCTTTCAATGGATGGATTTTTCTTCTAACTAATTCTATACTGGCATAAAATGATTTCATATCAACACACAATATTTGATCTGATGGTGCATCACTATAATCGGGATGCATAAAAATCCCCCCTAAAATTTAAACGAACACTTGTTTAAATATATTTTAGCACATCTATCTATTTTTATCAAACAAATGTTTGTTTAGGGAGATGATTTTTTAGTCTAAATAAAATCGATTTTTTTGATATAAAAGATAAAAGAGCAGCCATAAAATCAGCTGCTCTCAATAATTATAAATTTAAAAATAAAATTTAAATAAATCAATATTTAATTCTAAATTCTGGAATGCCAGTTGAATATGGAGCTATTGCATAAGGTTGAAAATATACAATTAACTCACCATCTTCAATATAATAATTTTGATCATCTGCTAAATTTTGAAAACCATAATCCGCTTGAAAATATTTATCTGGATTATTTTCAACTTCCGATCTTATTATTTTCTCTATTTCTAATAAAGTTATATTTTTTCTATTTAAAAAATCTATTAACTCTAATTCTGTTCCAGTTTCAAGATCGATGTTATAACTCAAACTATAGGGATTCCCATGAGCACCACCTGTATACTGATAATAATTAAATTTTATACTTAAAATTTCTTGAACATTTTTTATATTAAAATCTACTTTAGCAATAAATTCATGTATAGGAAAATCAGCTTCTGCAAAATCATGCTGACTTTGTCTGGCCATTTCTATAGTATATTCGATAAAACTAAAAATATTATCTCTAAACATCTTATTATACTTATCCTGAATGTTTTTTGGTTCTAAATCCAATATGAGTGGAATTTCAGCTTCGATTTGATAAATATCTTCTTCATTTTTTTCAATCGGAAGAGAAATAACTTCTAAAGCTGATGTTGAAATAGTAGTTAATAAAATAAAAATAGCTAAATTAATCATTATAAATTTAATGCTGCTGCACTTAAAAAAAGAAGCTATTTTTTTCACTTTTAACAACTCTTTTCTCTAATTATTTTTTTAATCTAATGCCCTTAGAAGTTATATTTATAATTTTTTCCTTATATAAACCACCAATGGCCTTTTTAAAACTACCCTTACTAATTTGTAAAGATTTCTTTATTTGTCCTGGTGAACTATCATCATTTAATGGTAAAGATCCACCCTTTTCTTTGAGTTTAGCAAGGATTTTTTCCTTGGCATCTTCTATCCTACCATAACCAATTTTACGCAAACTAACATCAATTTTATTATCTTCTCTGATTTTTTTAATATACCCATCAAGTGTATCTCCAATAGTTATATCTTTATAAATATCATTTTCGTAAACTAAACCGAAATATTTATCATCAATAATTACTGATGCTCCTAAATCAGTAAATTTGTAAACCAGAATATTAACTTTATCACCTTCATTGAACTCTACATTCTCTGGAGCTTCTTCAATTCCTGTTGTATCAATATCACTACTTCTCATTATTTCACCAATACCTTTCTTTAAATTAAAATCAATTAATATAATTATATCTTTATTGTACCATAATCTTAGACTATTTAAAACAGCACTCTTTTTTTGAGGAATTATCTGATTTTATTAACAACCTTATTTGCTATTTTTTCAATAATAAACGGTAAATTTAAACAAAATACTTGACACAAATTTCACATATGTGTTAAACTATAATTAAGTTGAGTAAATCAATAATAATTCAAAGGAGGATTTATTTATGAAAATCAAAACAATTGTATTAATGATTGCAGTTTCAGCTCTCTTATTTGCACCATTAGCAAGCGCACAGGATACTGTGTCTTCACCATCTAGAGTGGTTGATGCGGATAGTTTAATGAATGCAGCTCAAGAAGATGGTTCCTGGATTTTAATTATTCAGCAGGATTTAAGTGTTGATGAAGATATAGTTTTAGAAGGTGAGTTTGAAAATGATGGAGAGTTAGACCGCAAATTAGCTCTTTATGATCAAGATTCTAATTACAATGTAACTGATAGATACACATTAGAAGCTCCAAGTATTACTGTACAGAGTCCTAACACAAGATTTAAGGCAGGAATTTTTGCTGGTGATGTTTATGTTGCAGCAGAAAACTTTAAGTTAACAACTGGCTTTACTGTAGAAGGTAATGTTTACTTCGAAAATGAAGCAGCTAAAAGCACATTTACTATTGAAAAAGGCGCTAATATCACTGGTGACTTAGTAAATAATTTTTAATATATATATAAACTAACCGGCTAGTATAATTACTAGCCGGTTTTTTTTGCTTTGATATGTGATTTTAAAAACACTATCTAGTTAAATTAAATTTCTTCATTACGAATTTTTTCAATTAATTCTTTTACTTTTCCATCAATAATCTCTCTTGTTTCTCTAAATACATCCATCGGATGTCCAGCTGGATCATCTAATCCCCAATCTTCTCTAAATTCACAAGGAATATAAGGACATTCAACTCCACAACCCATAGTTATTAAAACATCTAATTCAGAAGGTATTTCTTCTAATAATTTTGGATAATGGTCACTAATATCAATTCCTACTTCATCCATTGCCTTAACAGCATTAGGTTTTACCTCTGGAGAAGGATCTGTACCAGCACTGTAAACCTCAAGTATATCACCAGCATATTCTCTTGCAAAACCTTCTGCCATTTGACTGCGGCAGGAATTACCAACACAAACAAAAGCCACTTTATATTTCATTAACTATCTCTCCCTTTAACAAAATTTTATTTTCTTTTATTAAAAAATTCAAACTTTAAATAATCGTATAATATTAATACTCCCAAGTCAAAAGATCTGAATATTTTTAACATAAAATTAACATTAAACTAAAACAGAAATTTCTCTATCTGAAATTTTAAAACTAGCACCACAGCTTCCAACTGATTCACCATCTAATTCTAATTCTACTGACTCTTTCGTCATAATTGTAATTTTTTTAGCCTGATATGAATCAACTAATGGATGGGAAAGATGCTTTCCTTTGTATCCCTTAATTAAGTTTAATACTATTCCTAGTCTAGAAAAATTTTTTAGCAAAATTAAATTTAATTTATCACTATATAAATCTGCTTCTGGAGCAACTTTAATTCCTCCACCAAAATAATTGCCATGAGCAATTACAGCTGTATTTATTTTACCCTGATAAATCAATTTATTATCTGCCTCTATTTTTACTTCTTTATTTTGATAATTAAATAAAACCTGAAAGATTCTCAAAATATAATTCAAGCTTCCTGATGTTATTTTTTTGTTTTTATTTAATCTTTTTGCAACTTCAGCTCCCATCCCACAGTCAGCAACATTAAAAAAATATCTTTTTTCTTTTTGTTTTTTTAAATTTAAAAATTGGGCTTCTACTACTTTTATTTTTTTAATTCTTTCTCTTTTGATCAAACTTATAAATTTATCTATTTTTTTTGGAAGTTTTAAGCTTCTGTTTAAATCAGAACCAGTTCCTTGGGCATAAATGATCAATTTTGTGTTTATATTCTGAGCTTTTACCATAAGCATTCCATTTATAATCTCATTCACTGTGCCATCCCCACCAACAGCAAGTAAATAATCATAATTTAATTCTACAGCTTCTCTGGCAATTCTAACAGCATCACCAGGTTCTTTAGTATATTTTTCAGTTAAATTATTAATTTCTTTTTTGAAATGCTTACTCATATTAGGCCAGACTGCAGCAGTTTTTCCACCAGCTGAAACGGGATTAATAACAGCCATTATTTTTTTATTCATAATTTGCTCCTTAAATACTTTAATATTTAAATTTTATTAATTTATCTTGATAAAGTTAAGTATTTTTGTTATGATTATTTTAATTATAATAGTTATTATTAAAGAATTCAAGTATTAGCTAAAAAAGGAGGCAAAATGAAAAAAGAAAAGTCTGTTTCAATAATTGAAAATAATAAAAGATGGCTTTATATTCCTTTGGGATTAATAATATTTATGTGTATGGGGACAATTTACTCCTGGAGTATTTTTCGGACACCTATTGAAACTTCTTTTAATATAGGGGCTACAGAAAGTGGCTTACCCTATATGTTTTTTTTAGTTTTTTATGCACTTGCAATGCCATTTGCTGGCAGCTATATGGATAAATATGGTCCACGAATAATGACAATAACAGGTGGCCTTTTAATTGCTATCGGCTGGTTTTTATCTGGTTTTACATCCTCAATTACTATGCTTACCATAAGCTATGGAGTTATTGGAGGAACCGGAGTTGGAATAGCATATGGAGCTCCAATGGCAGTTGCAGCAAAATGGTTTCCAGACAAAGAGGGGCTAGCTGTTGGTTTGACACTAGGTGGATTTGGTTTATCTCCATTCATTACAGCCCCGGCAGCAAGCTGGTTAATTAGAAATTTTGGTGCTTTTACAACATTTAAAATTTTAGGAGTATTGTTTGCAATAATTATTACATTATTAGCCTTACCGCTTAAATTTCCAGAAGAAAATAAACAAATTTCTAAAAATATGGATAATATCAAAAAGAGTTTAGAAATTGATCCAAAAAACATGCTTAAAAGTAAAAGTTTCTATGCTCTATGGACTACTTTTGTAATTGGAACTATTATTGGGTTGATGGCTATAGCAATTTCTGGACCTGTCGCAGAAGAATTAATTAATCTAGACTCCGCTACAGCTTCAATTTATGTTTCATTTTTTGCAATTTTTAATGGTATTGGCCGACCAATTTTTGGTGCACTAACTGATAAATTAAAAGCAAAAAAAACAGCTATAATTTCTTTTTCACTAATTATATTGGCTTCAACCCTAATGATAATCAATAATTCTGCCAATCCAGTATTATATTTTATAGCTTTTTCTATTTTTTGGCTCAACCTTGGTGGTTGGCTTGCTATAGCACCTGCAGCAACTTCTTACTTTTTTGGCAAGAAAAATTATATTAAAAACTATGGTTATTTATTCACAGCTTATGGTGTCGGTGCTGTGATCGGTAATTTATTGTCCGGCAGTATTAGAGATATCATGGGGAGTTATTATTTTGTTTTTTATCCAACCATTATTCTTGCTGCATTAGGAATAGTTATTGCTCTTTTATTTTTAAAAAAAGATCAGATTAGTGATCAATCACAAAATTATGAAAAAATTTAAAACTAAGAATTAGAAAAAACAGGATCAAACAAATAGTTGAAATAAAACTTAATAATTTAATAACTTAATAAAGGCAGCCCTAGTCTTAAGGCTGCCTTCTTTATTCATTCATAACCTATTATTTTTTGATATTTTTTAAATAAATCAAATGTCTAGGGTAATAGTGACTGGACAGTGATCAGAACCCATTACATCAGTTAAGATATCTGCATTCTGAAGTTTAGCTTCAAGACCCTTGGAAATAAAATGATAGTCAATCCTCCAGCCTGCATTTCTATCGCGAGCTCTGGTTCTATAACTCCACCAGGAATAACATTCTTTTTCAGGATAGAAGTAGCGATAAGTATCAATATAACCATGCTCTTCCAGCTTATCAAGCCATTCCCTTTCAATTGGAAGGAAACCAGAAGTGTTTTTATTGGAGTCAGGATCATGAAGATCAATAGCATGATGTGCAGTATTATAATCTCCACAGACTACTACTTCTTTTCCATTCTGCCTTAAATCTTCAATATACTCTAAAGTGGCATCATAAAAGTCTAATTTATAATTTAATCTTTCTTTGCTGCTTTTACCATTAGGAAAATATATATTTAGCAAATAAAAATTTTCAAATTCTGCTGCTATAACTCTACCTTCGCGATCAAATCTCTTTATACCTAAACCATGCCAGACATCAATTGGCTCTTTTTTAGTATATAAGGCGACTCCACTGTAACCTTTCTTTTCTCCAAAAGTAAAGTAAGAATGATAACCATTAATATTACGTAACTTATCTTTTAATTGATGGTCCTGTATTCTAATTTCCTGCAGCCCCAGTACATCAGGCTGCTCTTGATCAATCCAATCTAAAAAACCTTTTCTTTTTACAGCTCTAATTCCATTAACATTCCATGAATAAATCCTCATCAATATCCAACCTTTCTCTTATTCTTTAATTATTATTTTATTTTATTTTTAAAATAATGTTTTTAAAATTTTAATTTTAGATTAAAATAATATCAATAGATTAATTAAATATCTCTTTTATAAATTTTTTGAACTTCATCAAATTCAGCCAGTACCTCTTTATTTTTTTGGCTGTATATTTTATTAACTATCATAATCACAATTACATTAACTAAAAATCCTGGTACTATTTCATATAAAATATTTCCCAGACCACTTTCTTTCCAAAAAACAAGAGTAATAGTTCCTAAAAGCATTCCTGTTAAAACAGAACGCCAGGATGTCTTTTTAGAAAAAAGAGCAAATAAAACTACCGGACCAAAAGCTGCTCCTAATCCGGCCCAAGCATAAGCGACAAGATCTAATACAGTATTATTAGGATTTAAAGCAAGTATAAAGGCGATAACTGCAATTAAAATAACAAAGACTCTCCCTGCCCACATCTTTTCGGATTCGCTTGCTTCTCTATCCACAATTTTATTATAAAAATCTTCAGTTAAAGTTGAAGAAGATACTAAAAGTTGTGAATCAATGGTAGACATAATTGCAGATAAAATCGCAGCTAGTAAAATACCTCCTATCCAGGGATTAAAAATTTTCGCTATCATTTCAATGAAAACTTTTTCACTGTCTGCTATATTAGGAAACATAGGTATTGCTATAATCCCCACAAAAACTGCAGCAGTTAAAGAAATTGCTACCCAGATAACTGCAATTTTACGAGCTGGTGCAACTTTTTTAATTGTATCAATCCCCATAAAACGAGCTAAAATATGAGGTTGACCAAAATAGCCAAGTCCCCAGGCCATAGCTGAAATAACAGCTGCAAAAGTAAATCCTTCTGGCATAAGAGATAGTGAGACTCCATTCTGGGCTGTCATTTCAATTATAGAGCTCATGCCTCCAATTTCCCCATAAGCTATTATAGGAACTATAGTTATTGCAAAAAACATTAATATCCCCTGAAAAAAATCAGTCCAGGATACAGCCATAAATCCACCTAAAAATGTATATGAAACAATAGCTAAACCACCAAAAATAACTGCCAATTTATAATCAATATTAAATAATGATTCAAATAATTTTCCTGAAGCAACTAGCCCTGATGCTGAATAAATAGTAAAAAACATTAAAATTATTGCTGCAGAAATAATTCTCAGTAAACCAGTTGGATCTCCAAAACGCTTTTCAAAAAATGAGGGTAAAGTCATTGAATCAGTTTTTTCTGTATACACCCGTAAACGAGCTGCTACATATTTCCAGTTCAAAACTGTACCAATAAATAAACCTACAGCAATCCAAGCCTGGCTTAATCCCCCAAGGTAGACCGCACCAGGAAGCCCCATTAAAAGCCATCCACTCATATCACTCGCCTGAGCTGAAAGTGCTGTAACCCAACTTCCCATTGCTCTACCACCAATTAAATAGTCTTCCAAACTGGCGGTTTTTTTATAAAAATAAACTCCTATTCCCATCAAAAAAACTAAATAAATTGAAAAAGATGTTATCGTTGCTGTCATTAATACTTCACTCCTATCTGCTTTTTAAAAAAAATCAGCCGCTATGGCGGCTGAATAAATAAACTTTTATCCCCAGCTGTCTTCACCTATCAGAGGAACAAATCTAACATACTCAAGCTCTTTTTCTTTGATTTTACCATTAAACTTTTTAGTTAACTGCTTTAACTGCTGAACTTTATTACGTTTACCAACAGGAAGTACAATCTTACCACCTGTAGCAAGCTGTTTGACTAACTTCTCTGGAACATAGGGTGCTGCAGCTGAAACTAAAATTGAATCATAAGGAGCATTTTCTTCCCAGCCTAAACTACCGTCTCCCAATTTAACTTTAACATTTTGATAATCTAAATTACTTAACACTTTTCTGGCTGTAAGAGCTAATTCTTCAATACGTTCAATAGTATAGACTTCAGCTGCTATTTCTGCAAGTAAAGCTGCAGCATAACCTGAACCAGTACCAATCTCTAAAACTTTATCAGATTCTTTAATTTCTAAAGCTTCAAGCATTACTGCCACAATATAAGGCTGACTAATTGTCTGTCCAGCTGCAATTAGCTGTGCACCATCTTCATAGGCATATTTTTTATTTTTATCTGGTAAAAATTTTTCTCTTTCTACTTTTCTAAAAGCTTTTAAAACCAATTCATCTTCAATACCTCTTTTAATTAACTGCTCTTCAACCATTTTATTGCGAAGTTTTTCAAAATTCATTTCCATAATTCTCGCCTCCGCTTTTTAAACTCTTTCAAAACAAAATATTAGTTTATACATCACTTAATGATTTTTTATCTATTTTACCTGTAGCATTTTTAGGTAATTCATCTAAAAAATCTACCAGTTTTGGTACTTTATAATTAGCAAAATACTGCATACAGTATTTTTGGATTTCTCTTTCAGTAGCACTTTCTCCATCTCTTAAAACAATTATTGCCTTTGGTATTTCACCACGCAGTTCATCTTTAGTTGCAACAACTGCTGCTTCTCTAATTTTTGGATGCTTATATAATTGTTCTTCGATTTCTCGGGGATAGACATTCATACCTCCAACATTTATCATATCTTTTTTGCGATCAACTATATATACATAACCATCTTCATCCATTTTACCTAAATCGCCGGTATGCAGCCAACCACCTCTTAATGCTTTTTCAGTCGCATCTGGCATTTTATAGTAACCTTTCATTACATGGTCTCCCTTAACTGTAATCTCACCAATTTCTCCAACCGGCAGCTCATTATCATCTTCATCTACAATTTTGACTTCAGTTTCTGGAATTGGAAGCCCAACTGAGCCACTTTTTCTTTCACCATCAACAGGGTTTACATAAGCCACAGGTGAAGTTTCTGTCGGACCATTCCCTTCTAATATTTTAACATTAAATGTTTTTTCAAAATCTTCCATAGTCTGCTGAGGCATAGCTGCTCCCCCAGATATACATAAATTTAAATGTGATAGGTCATATTCATCTTTATTTTTAACATTTAATAAAGCAGAATACATTGTTGGAACACCAGCGAAAAATGTAACATTTTTTTCCTGAATAGTTTTTAATACTGTCTCTGGTAAAAATTTATCTATAATAATAATTTCTGCTCCCAAAAATAAAGGCATCAACATACAGACAGTCTCTGCAAAAGCATGGAACATTGGCAGTACACAGATATAACGATCACTGTCATCTACTTTTAGATGTTCAATTGATTTTTGAGTATCAAAAATCAAATTATGATGGGTAAGCATTGCGCCTTTTGGCTGACCTGTAGTGCCAGATGTATAGAGACAGGCAGCTGTAAATTCCTGATCTATATTTTCTAGTTTAGGTAAATTTGTTTTTTTAGATTTGAATTCTGATAAAAGTAAATACTCATCAGATTTTTCTCCATCTACCAAGATTATATTCTCCAGATAATCCAGATCACATTTTTGAATTAAAGGCAAAAACTTTTTAGATGTAATTATTATTTTAGCTTCTGAATTATTTAGTATATATTCGACAGCAGGAACTTTAAAACTTATATTTAATGGAACCATCGTAGCTCCAGATTTAATAACACCTACATAAGAAATTAAAAATTCTATACTATTTGAAAGCATAATACTTACCGTATCTGATGGGTTTATACCTAAATCTATTAATCCATGTGCAAGTTGATTACTTTCTTTTTCCAGTTGACTAAATGTGATTTTTCTATCATTTAGTACGGCTGCTGTTTTTTCTTTTTTTTCATTTGCTGTTTTCGATATTATATCTCCTAATAACAATTAAATTCCCTCCTATTATTTGTAATCCTTCTTTATTGAATTGATTTATATTTTATTTAAATTCAATTACCAACTAACATGAAAACCTCTGCTGTCAATATGTAAAAAAGGCCCTCGAACACCATTTCCTTTATAACTGCTTAAGCCTCCCTGCAGCTGAGAAAATTCTTCTTTTTGATCAAATTTAACTGCCAAATCAAAAAGTATATTTGAGTCATAAATATTTGATTTTCCATCTCCATTTAAATCATCCATCCATTCATTACCACTGTTATCAATATAAATATCAGCTGCATCCCCAAATAAGTGACGACTTAAATCAGTATTATTACCTAATTTTTTATTAAAATAAGGGCTGCGATAAACACTGACAATGCCAAATGTGTCTGCCTTATAACCAGCTTTATTAACTTCTTCTAAAAAATATTCAAGTTTCAAAAGCAAAGATTCTTTAAGCACTATATATTGCGGCAGTTCAGTACACTGTTTTGTAATAAATTGATCCATTTTGAAATGAGGAGTTAAATTAAGATCCAAAAGTGATTCTTCAATTTTTAAAAATCCAGTTGGCTTTGAATAATATGATTTTTTATTGGCTGGAATTTCAGGATAAGATCCAATTTTAAAACCATCTAAATACTGACCATTCATTTTATGAGCTGGATGAAGCACAAAAACATTTAAATTTATTTCTGAACCGGGTCCAGCACTGTTTTTTTCTTTTATTTTAACCGGATAATGACCACTTTTTGCTGGGGCCTGCCATTTGAAAGATTTTTCATTTTCAAATTTTTTACCATTTAACTCTATCACATATTTTTTACCTCTATTTTCTTCTGCTATAGAAATTACTATTTCCTCGCTCGGCATAACAAAAATACTGAAAGTGTTTAGTGGAATCTTGAAATTATCATAAACTATAGAAAAATTTGCATGTTCTGCAGAAAAAGCTGCAGCATTAAGTGAAAAACTACTAATTAAAATTAGAGTTACAAGTATTGAAAAAACAAATATTTTTTTCATCAATTATTTTTTTACTCCTTCAAATTATAAATTTTAAAAACATAAATTTATTTTAAAAATATTCCTCCATTATTTTTTGATCACGATTATATATATCTTCTCTAAAATTTAGATTGCCTAAAGAATCTACCCAGGCAGTATTATACTGCAGGTAAATTTTAATTGGCTTATTTAAATAAACTATCTTTTCCTTGTCCTTTGTCATTTCTTCCTCAATTTTTTCTCGATTCCATTTTTCTTGATCAGCTAATAAATACTCCGCAAGATCAATTGGCTTTTCTATTCGAATACAACCAGAGCTAAACCCTCTTTCATTTTCTGAAAATAAATAACGACCTGGTGTATCATGTAAATATATACTGAACTTATTAGGAAACATAAATTTTACTCTACCTAATGCATTATGGTCTCCTGGGTTTTGTCGCAAAAGATAATTAAAATTATCTTTATCAATTTTTGACCAGTCAATTTTTGCTGGATCGATTTCTTCTAGCTTGTTATTACCTGTATACTTAAATAATGAATAATGATTTTCTTTAAGATAATTATAATCCTTTTTGATCAAAGGAAGCTTATCTTCGACTGCTATTGATTCAGGTACATACCAGTAAGGATTTATTACAAGATATTTTATTGTATCACTAAAAACAGGTGTACTTCTCTGTTCCTTACCAACAATTGTTTTCATTTCCATTACTAGCTGATTATTTTCATATAATTTCAGATTATAATCTGCAATATTAACATAAATAAAACGACTTCCTAAATTTTCTGGCAGCCAGCGCCATCTTTCCATGTTAATAATTAATTGTTTTATTCTATGATCAAGAGTTATATTTAAAGCATTTAATGTTTTTTTACCAACTACTCCATCACTTTTAAGTCCATGATCAAGCTGAAATTTACTTACCGCTCTTTTTACTTCTTGATCAAAATAATTTTTTGATTCTAAATTATCTATATTTAGATAATCTCTTGCACTTAAATTTTCAATCAATTGCTCTACTCTATTTCCTTTAGCCTGAATACCTAAAATTTCTCCTGTTTCTATTTGCGGCCAGGCCTCTATTTGTTCAGAATCTCTATAAAATCCCAGCTCTTTTTTTAAATTTTTATAGTTTTCTGTTTTAGGCAGCTGCTCCTGTATGGCCTGTGTAATATCAATTTTTTCATCAGTCAAATAGCTTAATAATTTTTGAGAGCCTAAATCTTCTGCTTGATAATTATAATCATCAATTATAATTTCAGCATCTATTTTCCCATTTAAATAATCAGAAGCAAGACTTAAATAGGCATTAGTTAATAAGATATCAAGTACTGCTCTTTTATCAAGACATTCCGCTGAAAATAAAGAGTTTTCATTAACACATTGCTCGATCAAATCCAAATGATAATCTGAAGGATTTAAACCTTCAAAATAGCTGTTTTTTATTTCTTTTAAAAGCGGTTTTGGATCTCTTTTGAATTCAGATTCTTCAAACCAGATTGAACGATAATGTCGCTGATCATAAAATTCAATTAGTTTTTGATAAAACCGAACATTTTCAGTTTCAGGAAAATGTCCTTCATATTCTTCTATTACAATTAAATGATTCCTAATTGACATGGCTAAGTCACTTTGAGCTGCTGCATTTATATTAAATATAAAAATCATAAATATAAGTATTAAAAAAACAAAAAGTCTTTTTTTCAAAATTAACCCTCCCAAAAAATTCTAATAAATTTCTTCAATTTTATCTAATAATTTTTCTAGAAGATGAGCTAATTCTTCAGCTGACTCTTCCATACCATTTAATGCTTTTTTCATAAATTCCTGGCGCTGTTTAAGTAAATCTTCCATTATTTTATTACCATCATCAGTAATTTCTAGAAGTACAACTCTTCGATCATCAACATCCCTTCTTCTTTTTACCAAACCAGCTTCAGTTAAATAATCAACAATTACTGTTACTGTACTATTTGCCATATGTAATTCTTCATGTATATATCCCATACTTACAGGTTCAGATTCAATAATAACTCTTAAAACATGAAATCTACCCAATGTTAAATTATAGCATTTAAGATGATCTTTAGTGTACTCATTTAAATATTTAGCTATATTTCTTATTTTTGCCTCTATTTTATTATTTGTTTTATTTCCCATATCAATAACCTCACCTATTATCAAATTTTAAAAAATCTATCCAATAGTTATTGATATTATATAATAATTTGTTTCTAAAAACAAGAAAATAGCAAACAAAAAAGAGCTCCCAAAAAGGAAGCCCTAAGATTTATATTAATTGTTAATTTTACTCATCTTTTAGTTCATCAATTTGTTTCTTTACAATTTCTAATTCACTGGCAAGAGTATTAGCTAAATTTTCTAATCTTGTTACTTCTCTATCTTTACTTTCTTGATTATCAAAATCTTCTTCATCTGCAGCAGCAGGTTCATAATAAGCACCTCTACCGCGAGCTGCTAAAAAAGATCTACCATTCCCCATTCTACGACCTCTGCCAAAGCCACGGCCAAATCCTGGGCCACGACCAGCTCCATTTCTAAGGCCTCTTCCAGCTCCCTGTGGAGCAGCGTTAGCTGTAAATCCTGGTTGATCATTACCAGCACAATATCCTAAAGATCTTCCTGTCATTGGACCTGCACCATCTGGACCTCTTCTATCTCCTCTAGGCATAATTAATCACTCCTTCTGTAATAATTTTTATTATTGAACATATGCTCTTTATTCTGTATTTATATTATAACTTGATTTTGAACATATGTCAAGAATTAAGTAAAAAAATTTCTGCAGTGGCTATAAAACTTAAATTTTCACCCACTGCAGGTTTTTTTATTTGCCTGTATTATTTAATTATGATTGCTGTGATGATGGTCATGATCGCTATCACCATGTGAGCAAGCATTTTCAGAAGTATCTAACTGATCACTTAAATAATTTTTTACAGCATTTTTTGCATCACCAGAAGCTCCACACACAACTTGAATATCATTGCTTTCAAAAAGTGTAATTGCTTTTTGTCCCATTCCTGAAGCAATAATTACATCAGCACCCGCCTCATTTAATAATTTAGGTAATAAACCTGGCTGATGACCTGGATTTTCTAGAGATTCTTCGTTGTTAATTCTATTATCTTCGACACTAAAAATTTTAAAATAAGGTGCATGGCCAAAATGAGCAGAAACATTATTCCCCTGAACAGGTACAGCTATCTTTTGCATATTATTCTACCTCCAATTTTTTTATCAAATCTGATTTTACTTTAAGCATTCTTTTTCTTAAATCTTGATCATTATCAACAAAAAGTTCACCCTTCTTTAATGATTCTACAATTATTCTGCTGTAGGGAATCTTTGTTAAAAGTTCAATCTCTTCTTCCTGACAATATATTCTTATTTTTTCACTAATTTTTTCATTTAAATCATATTTATTAATTACCAGACCAGCTGGAATTTTAAAATGTTTTACAACCTCAATTACACGCTTTAAATCTGAAAAACCAGAAAGCGTAGGTTCTGTAACTAAAATTGCCATATCTGATCCATTTAAAGAAGCAATAACTGGACAACCAATACCTGGTGACCCATCAATTAAAATCCATTCTTTGTTTTTCTTTTTAGCAATTTCCGAAGTTTTTTTCTTAACCTCACTTACTAACTTACCTGAGGTATCAGCACCTGGAATCAAACGCGCATGAACCATATCTCCAAACTTGCTTTCTGCCTGATAAAGACTTCCTGTTTCAATAGATTCAAGTTTAAGCGCCTTTGTTGGACAAACTTCTACACAAACTCCACAACCCTCACACTTTAATTTTTCAACCTTAAAATCATCAGCAGTTATGGCATTATAGCGGCAGTAATCATAACATTTACCGCAGTCAATACAGCGATTTTGATTTTTGACTGCTAATTTTGCTCCCCTATATGTTTCTTCACTTTTATTAACTGGATTTAATAAAAGATGTAAATTAGGAGCATCAACATCACAGTCACCTAACACTAAATTATCTAATAAAGAGGCCAAATTAGCAGTAAAAGTTGTTTTCCCGGTTCCACCTTTACCACTAATTACTGTTATTTCTTTCATTATTAACTGCCTCCTCTATAATATCTCTATATAAAGTTTTAAATTTTTCTTCCCAGCCCTCAAGTTTATAAACAAAGGGCTTACCATTCGAATAAAGTTCTGCAATCTCTCTGGAGAAGGGTATTTTTAATAATATTTTTATCCCATTTTCCTGACAGTAATCTTCAATTAAATAATCCGAATCTGATTCTGCTCTATTGATTATAACTGCAAAATTCTGATCTAAATTATTTAACATTTCAACTACCATTTTGAGATCATGCAGACCGAAGATTGAAGGTTCAGTCACTACAACTGTAAAATCAGTATCAACAATTGCCTCAATAGTTGGACAGGTAGTACCCGGTGGTGAATCAATAATAACTTTTTTCTGATGATCAATTTTTGTTTTTAATTTTTCAATTACAGGTACTGCTTTTTCTTCACCAGTATTTAATTCTCCCTGCCAAAAATCTATGGTATCCAACCGATCATGATAAAGTTTACCTAATTCTTTTTCTTTTTCTGTGATTGCATTTTCAGGACATACAATTTTACAACCACCACAGCTGTGACAAATCTCTTCGAAAATTAATACTTTATCCAGCATCATTGCCAGAGCATTATATTCACAAAAGTCAACACATTTTCGGCAGGCTGTGCATTTTTCATCATTAACCTCTGGAATTAATCTCATAACAGATTCCTTTTCTTTTTCTTCAATTTTAGGAGAAATGAAAAGATAATCATTTGGTTCTTCTACATCTGCATCAAGCAGCTGAACATTATCTAAGGCAAGAGCCAAATTAACTGCTAAAGTAGTTTTCCCAGTTCCACCCTTTCCACTTAAAATTGAAAGTGAAATTTCCTGATTCATTTTAAAAATGTCCTCCAGGGCCAGCTTCAGCCTCTGTTAATTTACCTGCCTGATAATCATTAAATGCTTCCTTAATCAATTTTTGTTCTTTTAAATCTAAAAGTTTAATACCAGCTGCGCTTAATGCCTCATATGCTTTTGGACCAAAATGATAGGCAGCTACTAAATCAGCACCCTGATCAGCACATAATTGAGCTGCTGCAACACCAGCACCCCCACTTTTGTTGGCCGCAGTATTGTTAATAAATTCAATTTCATTAGTCTCACAATCTACTACAGCAAAATAATTAGCTCGACCAAAATTTTCGTGTATTTCTGTCTCAAAGTTTTCAGCTCCAACTGCAGGAATAATTAATTTCATTTTTTTAGCCCCCATTTTTTATTATTTAGCATTCATATTTAATTTAAGTGGTTCAACTTTTTCATCAAAGCCACCTTCTCTTTCAGCAAGTCGTTTTGCAATTTTAATAAATTCTTTTGAAATTTCAGCCTCTGGCTCGTCAAAAACAATTGGTTTACCAGAGTCACTGCGGCGTCGAACTTCAGAAATTAAAGGCAGCTGACCTAAAAGCTCAGTTTCCATAAAATCTGCCAAATTCCTGCCGCCATCTTCACCAAAAATATAATCCTTGTTTCCACATTTCTGACACTGATAATAAGCCATATTTTCTATTACACCTAAAACTTTTAGATCCATCTTTTCAGCCATAGCACCAATACGTCCAGCTACTTTAGTTGCAGTAACCTGAGGAGTAGTTACAACTACAATTTCAGAATGTGGTACTTTTTGCATTATATTTAAAGGCATATCACCTGTTCCAGGAGGTAAATCAAGCAGCATATAATCTAATTCTCCCCAGCGCACATCTTTAAAAAACTGTTCTAAAGCTCCTCCAAGCAGTGGTGCTCTCCAGATTACAGGTTCATTTTCTCCCACGAAAGACCCCATCGAAATAGTCTTGATTCCTTTAACTTCGGGTGGAATAATTTCATTTTCACTAACTGCCTTAGGTTTATCAGTAACACCTAAAATCCGAGGCACACTAAAACCTCTGACATCAGCATCTATTATACCAACTTTATATCCTAATTCAGCTAAAGCAGTTGCCAGGTTAACGGTAACTGTAGATTTACCAACTCCACCTTTACCACTAGCCACAGCAATAATCCCTTTATTAATCGACCCATGTTCTAAGACAACTTTCTTATCTTTTACTTTATACATTCATTAATCACCTCATTATATATTATGGTCATTTGTTCATTTAACTGTATTAACTATAACACTTTTTTATTTTCAATTCAAGTATTCAGATCTCTATAAAAAAATTTTTTTGGCTATATGTTTTCATTTTCTTCTTATTTAGGATAAAATATTATATAAGTTAAATTTCTATATAATTATCAAAATACAGAAATCATTAAATAATTTCTAATAATTATAATATCAAATATAATAATTAATAATCTTTTATAAAAGGGTGTAAATAAATGAGAAAAGAAAGATTAATTAGCTATCAAGAGAGTTTAAATTTAAAAAATAGTATTTATATTGATGCAAGGACTAAAGAAGAATACAATGAAGCAACTATTCCTGGCGCTCTTAATATAGAACTTTTAGATCATGAGGAAAGGAAAATTATTGGTACAATTTATAATAATAAAAATTCAAAAAAAGCAAAGTTAAAAGGTGTTGAGCTGGTTTCACCAAAAATTCCGGATTTAGTTAAAAAAGTTAATCGCCTTGATAAAAAATATGATAATTTAATAATTTTTTGTTCGCGTGGTGGACTGCGCAGCAAAAGTTTAGCCGAATTTTCAGATTTAGCCGGAATTGAAGTTTATAGATTAGAAAGTGGTTATAAAGGCTACCGCCACTATATAATTGATAAGCTTGAAAATTATGATTTTAAAGGTAGAATTTCGGTTTTACACGGCAACACAGGTGTAGGCAAAACATATATTTTAAAAGAAATGGAAAAAATGGGAGCAGCTATTATTGATCTAGAAGGAATTGCCAATCATAGAGGTTCCGCTTTTGGCAGCATTGGTCTTGCCCAGCCTTATAATCAAAAATATTTTGATTCTCTTCTCTGGGAAGAATTAAAGAAAAAAGATAAAATAAATGGAATAATTTTTGTAGAAGCTGAAAGCAGAAGAGTTGGCCATTCAGTTATCCCAGATTTTTTTCATAAAAAAATGAAGTCAGGAGAAGATTTATTAATAAATGCTTCAATGGAGAAAAGAGTAGATAATATTTATCTAGAATATATAAAAGATATAGAAAGTAATCAAGAAAAATTTATTGAAAGAGTTTTAGAATCATTAACAGCAATAAAAAAATATATTATTAAAAAAGCAGGGAAAGATTCTTACTTAAGACTTTTAGAATTAGCAAAAAATGCTGAATTTAAAGAATTAACAAAAATACTATTAGAGGAATATTATGATCCAATGTATGAACATTCCCAGAATAAGGTTAATAATTATAAAGCAGAAATTAATGCGAATAATATTGAATTTGCTGCTCAAAAAATTGTAGATCTTTATCAAATCTAATTTTAGTTTTTAATTTTAAAGATAGGAGCTGATTAAATGTCTAAAAATATTAAAAAATTTTCCATTGGAGGTATTAATCTTCCAGCTAATAAAGAACTAAATACTAATTTAAAGATCGAGGAATTACCACTACCGGATGTGGTTTATCTACCTGTTAAACAGCATATTGGCAAACCAGGAGAGCTGATTGTTGAAAAAGGTGACTATGTTAAAAGAGGTCAATTAATAGTAAAAGCAGAGCCTGGAGTATCTGCCAGCCTGCATGCCAGTGTATCAGGAGAAGTTATTGATATTAAAGATATTCCAGATTCGCGCGGGGGAAAATCGAAAGCAATTATTATTAAAAGGGATAAGAAAGCTAAATTTAACAGAATTAATTTTAATCTTAAATCTAAAAAAAATAAAACTGCTGAAGAAATTAAAGAAATTATTAAAGATTCAGGTATTATTGGGATGGGAGGGGCCGGATTTCCAACTCATATCAAATTATCACCTCCTAAAGATAAGCCAATTGATACCGTAATTATTAATGGCTCAGAATCTGAACCATTTGTAGCAGTTGATGATCGAACAATGCAGGAAAAAACAGCTAAAATTTATAGAGGTTTAGAATTAATCAAAAAAGCAGTCGGAGCTGAAAATGGATTTATTGCCTGTGAAGATAATAAGAAAAATGCAATAAAAAGTTTAAAAACTGAATCTAAAAACTGGCCGGAGCTAGATTATAAAATAGTTGATTCTCTATATCCCCATGGGGCCGAAAAAAAACTTATTGAAGCCTGTTTAAATCGAGAAATTCCAGAAGGTGGATTACCGATGGAAGTTGGAGTTGTGGTTAATAATGTTCAGACTGCAGTTGCTGTAGCTGAAGCAGTCGATGAAGAACAACCAGTAGTTGATAGAGTTGTTTCAGTTAGCGGACATGGTATCAAAAATCCTAAAAATTTAATTGTTCCACTTGGGACACCAATCAAAGAACTTTTAGATTATTGTAATGGTCTGATTTCTAAAGAAAGTGTTTTGCTCATAGGAGGAACAATGACAGGTTTTCGAGCTGAAAGCACCGATATTCCTATCACTAAAACAGGTTTTGGAATAATTATTTTATCAAAAGCAGAATATAAAGAGTATGAAAGTAGAGTCTGTATTCGCTGTGCTAAATGTGTTGATGCCTGTCCGGTATATATTTCTCCTAATAGAATAACAGATTTTATAAATAATGATTATCTAGAAGAAGCCGAGGCTTTAAGTTTAGCTAGTTGTATTGAGTGTGGAAGCTGTGCTTATGTTTGTCCAGCCAGCAGGCCACTTTTAAGATGGTTGCGAGAAGGTAAAGCCCGCTTAAGACAGGCAAATAATTAATGGAGGTGGTTTAAATGAATTTAGAACTTTCCGGTCCGCACATCGGAACAGATGATTCAATAGAAAAGACAATGTGGAATGTTGCTTTAGCTTTAATTCCAGCTGCAGCAGCTGCATCAATATTTTTTGGACCTTATGCTCTTTATTTAATTTTTTCTACAGCAATATTTTCGGTTATTTTAGAATATCCTTTTACTAAAAAATTACCTGGCGATGGCAGTGCCTTTGTTACCGGCATGCTGTTAGGGATGAGTATTCCTGCTAATTCTCCTTTCTGGCTGCCTTTAGTTGGTGCATTTTTTGCAATTATAATTGCAAAACAGCTTTTTGGTGGTCTGGGAAATAATATTTTTAACCCCGCTCTGGCTGGTAGAGCAGTAATTAGACTTTCTTTTGCCCAATATTTTGCAAGCTGGCCCGCTCCTTTTGATGCTGTTGCCGGTGCAACTCCACTGGCCCAGAGAGCTTCAGACTCCTCTTATACATATTTGACTCAGAATGGTATCAGTGGACTCTGGAACTTATTTATTGGAAATATACCGGGAGCAGTAGGAGAAACTTCAGCTTTAGCATTACTAATTGGTGCAGCTTTTCTTTATTATAAAGGTTATATCAGCTGGAGAATTCCGGGTGCATTTATAACAGCTGTAATAATTACCTCTTCTATCTTGGGCGTTAATCCGCTGCTCAGCGTTTTTGCAGGCGCTGTTATTTTAGGTGCTTTTTTCATGGCAACAGATATGGTCAGTTCTCCCAGTGCTAAAGAGGCAAGATTGGTTTATGGAGCAGGTTGTGGAGTTTTAACTGTTTTAATTCGCTATTTTTCAATTTATAGTGGTGGTGTAACTTTTGCAATTTTAACAATGAATGGTCTTGCTTATCTCTTTGATCATTTGTTTGAAGGCTTTCACTTTGGACAATATCAAATCCGCAAAAAAAATTATAAAATTATTGCATCTGCAGTCTCTGCAGCATTTATAATAATTATATTTAGCTACTTTACTTTTTTAATTGGCTAAATAATATCTAATAGCAGATAATAAGAAAGGAGAATTAATAAATGAATGATAATCTAACACTGGTTAATAAAATAAGTCTTTTAGCTTTATTACCCTTACTTGCTGGTACAGCAGATGGAGTTTTATTTGCTCTTATTTTTGCTCTATCTTTAAGTTTGATAGCATTAATTATTAAATTTATTTATTTTATAAATGAAAGTTTTTTCAACCGAAAAGAAGGTCAGATAATCCTTTGGAGTTTAGGGCTTGGAATTTCTTATTTTCTTTCTGTGCTGCTGCCTCAATTTTTTAAAATACAGGCCCAATATTTTAACTACTATTTTATTTTAATTGGAGTAACTCCTCTAGTTTACGCTGATTTAAAAAATAAAAAAATGTCTCAATTTATAATTAATCATACTTTGTTTCTAGATTTAATGCTTGCAGTTTCTATTTTAAGAGAATTCTTAGGACAGGGTAGTATATTAAACTATCAGCTTTTTAATACCCCACTCCTCTCGATAGCTAATGAACCAACTGGCGCTTTTATGATTTTAGCGATAGCAGCTTTTATTTATGAAGTCCTACTTAAAAAATTAAATTTAAAAGCAGCTCTAACAGATGAAACAGCAGATGATTTTGAAAGTGAGGGGAAATAATGAGTGAAATGATATTTGTTTTTTGGGACCAACTTTTAAAAAATAATGTAGTTTTAATTTCTTTTACTGCTATACTACTAATAATAGTAGAAACGCCAAAATTAAGAAACGCTTTTAAAGATGGAATAATTATTACAGGAGCCATGGGATTTACAGCAGTATCAGCCTGGATTTTTTCTTATTATCTAAGTTCAATTAGTTTTGTTTTTCCAGCAGTTTATTTTTTAAATTCTTTAATTGCAATAAAAATTATAAAAAGTTATGATCTACTTCAGGGAGAATGGATTGCTGGTTTGAAAAGAGAAATTATCGCTCTGGCTGGACTTCTAGCTCTTCAGTTTAATTTAATAGAAAAAGCAGCTTATAATTATCAAGATTTAATAATTATAATAGCCTCACTAGCAGGCTTTTATTTAGTTTTTATTATTGCTGCTGCCTTAAAAGAACAGTTAGATTTAAAAGAAAATAAAGAAATATTTAAAAATGAATATACTTTATTTCTAGTTTTAGCCTTTTTAACCGCTATAATGTCTGGTTTTAACTTTCTCTAGAGATTTTAAAGGGAGACAACTTTAAAAAGTTGTCTCCCTTTTATCAATATACTCAAAATTTATTTTACTAAATTAAAAAACATACTATCTTAAATTAAATCTTCCTTCTTTAATCAAACTATAATTTCCATTTTTTAATAAGTTACATAAGTCATTTATTTTCAATGGTAGTTTTTCAGAAACAATTCCTCCCAGTGCCAGATCTTCATATTCATGAAAATCTGATCCAGAAATCATTTTCAATTTATGAGTTTCAGCATACCTCAAAGCTTTTTTATTTTGTGAGTTATGACGAGGATTGCCATTATAGACTTCTAATCCATCCAGTAATTTTGAAGCTGCAGGTTTCATACCCTGCCGATAAGGATGAGCTTGAAAAATCAGTATATCATCTTCCATTTTTTCAGCTAAAATTTTAAATTCTTCTAAATTTAAATAATGCAAATTAGGATAAGCCAATAAAAATTCTTCATTCAAACCATAAATTAAATATTCATTTGAGTCATTATTAAACTTAATTTCTATACCCAAAAATACTTTAAATTCTGAATCTCCTGCAGCTTCTTTAGCATTTTTATATCCTTCTAAATACTTTTCAAGCTGCTCATTCCAGCTTAAATCAGCTATTTTATCAAAAAAACGCGCATAATAATGATCTGTCAGCACTAAAGCACTATAGCCAGCATTTTTATACTTTTTAACTAATTCAGCTGCTTCAACAGATCCACAACGACTACTTTCTGAACTATGAGCATGAAGCTCAATTTTATATCTATTCAAAAATAACACCTCTAATTTTTACCATTGATCATAATGAACTATCTCATCACTTAATCTATCAGTCTTTCCCTTTTTTTCATCAGGATAACCTACAGAAATTAAAGACACAGTTTTTATATTCTTAGGTACTCCTAAAGCTTTACTTACGACTTTTTCACGTTTTTCATTGGGATAGGCACCAATCCAAACTGCACCAAGATTCAATGAAACAGCTTCTAATAATATATTTTGAGTTGCTGCTGCACAATCCTGTACCCAAAAACCTTCATGTCTCTGTTTATCTAAATCTGCACAAACTGCTACAGCAAGTGGCGCTTCTTTTAACATTTTAGCATAGGGATGAACCTCAGCTAAATGATTAAGTTTATCTCGATCTCTAATCACTACAAAATGCCATGGCTGCTCATTACCAGCTGAAGGTGCAGCTGCAGCTGCCTTTAATAATTTTTCTACTTTTTCTTCCTCAACATCCTTATTTTTATACTTTCTAATACTTCTTCTTTCAAAAATTTCTTGCATAATTTATCCTCCCTCTAAAATTAATCTTTTATTTTTTGGATTAATCAAAAATAATTTTAAATTACAGCTTTCAATTCCAAATTAAAAATATCCAATCATTTAAAATGACCCTTACAATTATTATTATAATTTATAATTTATAATAAATCAAAAAAGGCCGACTTCAATAATAAATATTAAAGTCAGCCTTGAAATATCATTTATTTAATTTTAAATTAAGCTTAAATTAAATTATAGTTTCTTCTCTTTTTCCTAAATAAATAGCTGCCAATAATACTACAAAAACAGCCAGCCAACCAAAGGTAATAACTTCACTTAAAGGATAACCACCATATACTGTAGAAAACTCAGAAAATACATTCTGAATTAAGCCAATACCAATTAAAATTGGACTAACGAACTTAACCATTGATTTCCAGATTGGACCAACTTTATAATCTGAACTTGGATTCATATTATCTTTGATCTTATCTAAATCAAACGCATAACTTAAAACAAGCATTTCAACAAATCCAACAGTTAGAAGACCAAAAATATTAACAAAGTGATCAAATATATCTAAAATTGCAAGACCACCCTGAGTAACCATTGGTATTCCCATTGCAAATCCAATAATTGAAACCATAGTAACCGCTTTTTTACGGCTTAAACTAAAATTATCAATTAAGGAAGACACTACTGATTCAATTAATGAAACACTTGAAGAAAGACCAGCTACTGTTAAGGATAAGAAAAATAATAATCCAAAAACCTGTGGAAAAGCAGGTAATAAGTTAATTGCCTGTGGAAAAGCAATAAAAGCCAGACCAATACCGGAAGTTGCTACCTCAGAAACTGGAACTCCCTGTGTTTGAGCCATATAACCTAAAATACCAAAAACACCAAGTCCAGCTACAATAGCAAAAATTGCATCAGCAAAAGCTGCAATTGTACCATTTTTAATAACATCTGATTTTTTCGGCAGATAACTGGAATAAGCAATCATAATTCCAAAACCAAGACTCAGAGTAAAGAATATCTGTCCATAAGCATCAAGCCAGATATCAAGTTCAAAAATCCTGCTGAAATCAGGAGCTAAAAAAGCTCTTATTCCATCCATAGAACCTGGTAAAGTTACTCCCCTAAATACAATAATCAAAAGCATTGCTGCAAGTAAAGGCATAAATATTTTGCTTGCTTTTTCTATACCTTTTTGTACTCCACCTGCGATAATAACATAGTTAATTAACCAGACTGCAATTAAAGCAAAGAATATAGGCCACTGGATTCCACCTAAATTAAAGGCACTACCTGAGAATTGAAGAAATTCTCCAAAGAAATAATCACCCGGATTGGCAGTCCAGCCCAGACTAAATGATTTAAATACAAATAATAAACTCCAGGCAATAATAACGATATAGTAGACTGTAACAGTAAAAGCAACCAGTACAGACCACCAGCCTACCCATTCAAACTTTTTCCCTACTTTACGAAATGAACTTGGTGCAGAAGTTCTGGTGAAAAATCCAAAACCCATTTCAAGTAATAACAGGGGGATACCGGCTGTTAAAAGAGCAAATAAATATGGGAATAAAAAAGCTCCTCCACCATTTTCATATGCCATATAAGAAAAACGCCAGATGTTACCAAGTCCAACTGCTGAACCAATTGTTGCTAAAACAAAGCCAACTCTACTTCCCCATTGACCACGATCTTGTTCCATTTTACTTTCCTCCCTCTCTTCTTTCTACTCATTTTATTTTTACCTGATATGTCTGGCTCAGCTCATCTGAAATAAAATACTTAAAATACCAAAAAACTCATCTAAAAAATACAATCTTAAATCTACTGCTATAGTAATTACTTACTGCTTTTAATATAAGATTGTAAACTAATCTCAACTATTCTAATCAGGTTGAATGTATTATAACAAATAAATTCAACAATTTCCAGCTTTTAAGACAAAAATCAAATAAATGTATTTAACTTCTACTCTTTATCTATAAAAAACATAATTTTTTCTGATAAATTATTGGATTACTAATTATAAAATTAGTAAATTTTAAAGAATTATAACAATTGATGACAGCAGTTTAATATGATAAAATAGGAAAAGTAAATATAAAAAAATTAAATAATGAGGAGGATTCTTTATGGAAAGAGAAAATTGGACTTCAAAACTTGGATTTATACTTGCTGCTGCCGGATCTGCTATTGGTTTAGGAAATATTTGGCGTTTTCCGTATGTTACTGGTACAAATGGTGGCGCAATTTTTATTTTAATTTATTTAGCTGCTATATTATTTATAGGTTATCCTATTTTAGTTTCTGAAATGACTTTAGGAAGAAAAACAGAAAAAAATCCCATTGGAGCTTTTAAAAAAATGGCTTCTAATACACCCTGGCCTATTGTTGGTGCCTTAGGCGTTTTATCAGGTTTTGTTATTTTAAGTTATTATTCTGTTGTTGCTGGATGGGGAATGTCTTATATTTTTAAATCATTGACCTTTACTGCTGAAAGTAATTTCCCTCAGATTTTTTCAACGCATATCAGTAGTTTAACTGAACCAATTATCTGGCATGGTGTTTTTATGTTTTTAACAATTGCTGTTATAGGAGCTGGAGTTGTTAATGGAATTCAAAAAATAGTTAAGATTTTAATGCCAATTTTATTTGGAATAATATTTTTACTTATAATTCGTTCTGTAACTTTAGATGGTGCTGCTGCAGGATTAAGTTTTTATTTAAAACCTGATTTTTCTGCAATTACTTTTCAGACATTTACTGATGCTATATCTCAGGCTTTTTTCACTTTAAGTTTAGGAATGGGAGTAATGATTACTTATGGTAGTTATTTAAGTGAAAAAGAAAGCATTAACGAAAGTGCTGCTTTTGTTTTGGTTTTTGATACAGTAGTAGCTTTATTAGCAGGATTTGCTATTTTCCCAGCAGTTTTTGCATTTGGGCTTGATCCAGCTTCTGGACCAGGATTAACTTTTATTACTTTACCAGCTGTTTTCACACAAATGCCGTTTGGAACGTTCTTTTCTTTAATTTTCTTTCTACTGCTGACAATAGCAGCTTTAACTTCTTCAATTTCTATGCTGGAAGTTGTTGTTGCATTTTTAGTTGATGAATATAATTGGAATAGGAAAAAAGCATCATATTTAATGGGTTTTTTAATCTTCTTTGTTGGAATCCCTCCATTACTAGGATATAGCTCATTCTCTAACTTTAGCTTTTTAGGGATGGATGTACTTGATACCTATGATTGGTTTTCTAACTCAATTTTCTTACCAACAGGTGGAATTTTAACATCAATTTTTGTAGGCCATGTCTGGGGTAGTAGAAATTCTATTGAAGAAGCAAATAAAAACAGCAGTTTTCACATCGGTAACATTTATTCTTTACTTTTAAAATATATAGTGCCAACAGCTGTATTATTTATTATGCTCTTTAACATTTATCAAACAATCTCATAATCAATTGTGATAATTTATAGGAGGTTCAAATTTGCCAAAAATGAAAGATATTTGTGTTCATTATGATCGCTGTGGAGGCTGTTCTACTCAGGATATACCTTATGAAAAACAATTAGAAGATAAAAAAGAGATGTTACTTGATCTTTTTAAAGAAAAAGAAATAGATATTGAAAATTTTGAAGATATCTTAGCAAGCCCTGAAATATATGAATATCGAAATAATATGGAATTCAGCTTTGGAGATTTAAAAAAGGGTGGAGAACTTCAATTGGGAATGCATCCTAGAGGAAGAAGATTTGATGTAATTACTGTAGACCATTGTTTGCTCGTTGACCATGATTTTAGAGAGATTTTAAGCACTATTTTAGAATACTGCCGCAAAAATGATTTTAAGAAATATCATATCAAATTAAGGGATGGATTTTTAAGAAATTTAGTTATTCGCAAAGGAATCAATACTGGAGAAGTAGTTGCAAATCTAATTACAACCAGTCAGGTAGATCATGATTTTACTACTCTAGTTGAAGAATTAAAAAGTTTAGATTTAAAAGGAGAACTGGTAGGATTTATTCAAACAATTAATGATGATTTTTCAGATCAAGTAAGCTGTGATGAAATGAAAATTTATCATGGCAGAAATTATTTCTATGATCAACTATTAGATAATAAATTCAAAATTGATTCTCTTTCTTTTTTCCAAACTAATACAAAAGGTGCAGAGTTATTATATTCGGAAGCTGAAAAATATATTGGTAGTGCTAAAGATAAGGTGGTTTTTGATCTTTATTGTGGAGCTGGAACAATTTCACAGAGTATTGCCGCTGATGCTGCTAAAATTTATGGAATAGAAATTGATCAGGAAGCCGCTGAAAGAGCAGCAGAAAATGCTAATTTAAATAATGTTAATAATACAGAATATATAGCTGGAGATGTCTTAAAAGAGATTAATAATATTCAAAAACAGGCTGATTTAATTATTATTGACCCCCCTAGGCCAGGAATTAATCCTAAAGCTCTGTCTAAAATAGCTGCAGCTGATGCAGATGAAATCTTATATATTTCCTGTAATCCAAAAAGCTTAGCTAGAGATTTAAAAGAACTTGAAATTCACAATTATAGTTTAGAAAAATTTAAAGCTGTAGATATGTTTCCACATACTAAACATTTAGAGGTTATAACATTATTGAAAAAAATATAAAATTTAACTTAAAAATTAATATATAATTAAATATAATTTCTAAATAAATTTTAACAAAATAAGTAAAACCGGACCACTGCATTTAAATTAATTACTGCAGCGTCCGGTTTTATTTTTAGATAAAAAGAGTATTAAAACCTATTATTAATAATATTATTCCACCTATATAATTAGCATATTTTTCAACTAGAGCAATATGTTTAATATAATTAACTATGATAAAAGAAAATACTGTCATAACAGAAGCTGCTAAACCTATTATTAAAGAGTCTTGAAAAATTATTAATTGCTCAAATTCAAAAAGAAGAGAAAAACCAGCTCCAAGAGCATCAATACTTACACTGATTCCTAATACTACAATTGTCCAAAAGTTTAATTGCCGATATATACATTCTTCTTCATTCTTATAACCTTCCCTAATTAAGAAAATACCCAGTATGAAAATTACTGTGCCGCTAAAGTAATTAGAAATTGTAAAAAAATATTGATCGATATAATTACCACTTAGCCCCCCAATTAAGGCAAATAAAAATTGAAAAAAGCCAAAAGAGAAAACGACTTTAAATTTTTCTATTAAATTTGTAGGCTTACCACAACCAATTGCCATTGTAACTCCAGCAGCATCCAAGCCTAATGCAAAAGCAACTAATAAAATATTTATTTTAAACGCCTCCAATTTTTATTATCTTTAATAGTTAATTATTTCAAAGTAATATAGCACTATATATTATAAAATATTTTGTTTAATTATGCAATTAAATGAACTTTTTTTAAATCTTTAATACTGAACATTAAATTTATATTAGTTTGAACATTTCAAATACACATTTCACTTTACTAAAAATCTCTGCTATAATTAAATTAGAAATTATCGTTATTTAAAGAAGTGATATATATGGTATCACTAAGTACATTATACAAAGGAGGATAAACTATGGAACATAACAGTCTGGAAACTGCTAAAGCAGCTATTAAAATGTCTATTTCTAGCAGAAGTGAAGAAAAAGTGTTAAAAAAAGAATTTGCAGCTGATGATATAAATACTGCTGCTGTTGATTTTGGGGGCGAATTCAATAAATCAGTGCCAGAAATCATCGAAAGAGCAGTTATTGCCGCTAAAAGAGAAAATATCATTGATAACTCTCATGTTGCTCAGGGAGCAGTTGCTGGTGCAGCACATGATGCTCTGGCACAGATTATGCCAAGAACCATGGGCTTAAATGTTGGAGGAAAAATTGGTGTTGCAAGAAGTGGTGAACATATAGTGGTAGCTGTCTTTTTTGGTGTGGGAATGTTTAATTTAAATGAAGTAACTGTAGGGTTAAGCCATAGATCTTTACTAGATAAACAAGCTAACTAAAATAATTGTCGATATTTTATTATATCACTCTTTCATTTCTAAATAAAGTTGACAATACATAAGCATAATAGTATAATAAAGAAAATCAAATAACTGGTAGCACGGTAATACGGTAGGAGAAATTTGTAGGGAAGCTTAAGCTTTTGTTTAAACAAGGGTTTTTTATACCTAATTTTAAACAAAATAGCCAAAAGCATTTTAACACTCCACCAGGAGTGTTTTTTTATTATCCCCACTACCAGTTAGAAAGGGGAATATAATAATGAAAAAAAATCTTTCAATTTTATTTATTTTAACATTGATGTTGGTCGTAACTACTACTCTTACAGTTGGTGCTCAGGAATATAGAATTGGTATTTCACAATTTGTTGAACATCCCGCTTTAGATTCAGCAAGAGAAGGTTTTATTGAAGGTCTGGCAGAAGCAGGATTTACTGAAGAAAATGTTGAGTTTATTGAGCAAAATGCACAGGCAGACTTTGCTACAGCTCAATCTATTGCTCAGCAGTTTAAAAGTAATAATCTTGATTTAATACTGGCAATTGCAACACCTAATGCACAGGCTGCTGCAAATGTAATAAAAAATACTCCCGTCTTATTTACAGCTGTTACAGATCCTGTAGAAGCTGGTATTGTTAACAGCATGGAAAATCCAGGAGGGAATTTGACAGGTACTACAGATATGAATCCGGTTGCTCAACAAATCGAACTAATTAAGGAATTCATTCCTGAATTAAGTGATTTAGGAGTTCTTTATAACCCAGGTGAAGTAAATTCTGTTGTTCAGGTAGATGTTGTAAAAGAAGCTACAAAAGCGATGGGTATAAAATTACATGAAGCTACAGTAAGCAACAGCAGTGAAGTAAGTCTTGCAGCTTCTTCTTTGATTGGAGATGTAGATGCAATTTATGTACCTACAGATAATATAATAGTTTCTGCTTTACCATCTGTCTTAAATATTACCAATGAAAATGATATACCAGTATTTGCTTCAGAAAATGGTCAGGTAAGACAAGGAGCAATAGCTACTTTAGGAATTGATTATAAATTGCTGGGTATTCAAACAGGAAAAATGGCAGCAAAAATTTTAAATGGTGCTGATACAGCATCAATGCCAGTCGAATCTTCAGACGAATTGAAATTATATCTTAATAAAAAAGCAGCTGAGAATTTAGAATTAGAAATACCAGCCGCTGTTTTAGAAAGAGCAAATGTTATTTATGAAGAAATAACTCAAGAGTAGTAACTTTTAAACACTCTTAACAATTCAATAAAATATTTAGTTTAGAAATGGTGTGAGGTGTGTTATGAATCTAAGTTTTGCAATTACGTCATTAGAACAAGGCCTTGCCTTTGGTATTATGGCACTGGGCGTATTTATATCTTTTAGAATCCTTGATTTTGCTGATTTAACAGTAGACGGCAGTTTACCTTTAGGTGCTGCTGTCTCAGCAAGATTATTAATTGCTGGAGTAAATCCATTTGTTACCTTAGCTGCAGCAGTAGCTGCAGGTGGAATGGCAGGAGCAATTACAGGTTTTTTAAATACTAAATTAAAAATTGCTCCACTTTTATCAGGAATTTTAACAATGACTTCCCTCTACTCTATTAATTTAAGAGTAATGGGGAGACCAAATATTCCTTTAATTGGCAAAGGAACTATTTTTTCTTTTATTAGAGATCTTGGAGTTCCTTATCCCTGGAATAATCTATTATTATTAATTTTAGTTATTGTTGCTGTTAAATTAATACTTGACGCTTTTTTAAATACTCAAATAGGATTTGCTTTCAGAGCTACTGGAGATAATCCACAGATGATAAGAAGTATGGGAATTAGTACTAACTCAATGAAAATGTTGGGCTTAATTATTTCTAATGCACTTGTGTCATTATCAGGAGCACTTGTCGGACAATATCAAGGATTTGCGGATGTTAACATGGGAGTTGGTACAATTGTAGCAGGTTTAGCTTCGGTAATAATTGGGGAAGTTGTAATAGGAGAAAGATCAATAATAATTGCAACTATTGGTGTTATTGTTGGTTCTATTCTTTATCGCTTTAGTATTTCTATTGCACTCAATTTAGGTCTTGCAGCTTCTGACTTAAAATTATTAACTGCTGTACTGGTTATAATTTTCTTATCCACTCCAAGAATAAAAAAAGCATTGAGGTGATAAAAAAATGCTGAAAGTCAAAAATTTAGAAAAAATTTTTTATAAGGGTACTCCGAACGAGAATATAGCAATTGACAAAATCGATTTAACTGTTAATGAAGGCGATTTTATAACAATAGTAGGTAGTAATGGAGCAGGTAAATCCACTCTTTTAAATTCTATAGCTGGAGTTTTTCCAGTGGAAAATGGAAGTATTATTTTAGATAATGAAAATATTACAAAAAAATCTGAGTATAAATGTGCGCAAAAAATTGGCAGAGTATTTCAAAATCCATTAGCAGGTACATCTCCTGAAATGACAATCGAGGAAAATCTGTCATTAGCAATTTCTAAATCTAATAACCTTTCTCTTAAGTGGGGTTTAAGCAAACACAAAAGAGAAATCATGCGTAAACATTTAGAAAAAATTGATTTAGGATTAGAAAGACGTTTGACCACTAAAGTTAAACTTTTATCTGGTGGACAGCGGCAGGCTTTAACGCTTTTAATGGCAACAGTAGCTAGTCCTCGTCTATTACTTTTAGATGAGCACACTGCTGCTTTAGATCCAGCTACAGCTATTAAAATCAAGAATTTAACTGCTGAATTAGTTAATGAAAATAATATTACTACTTTAATGATTACACATAATATGGAAGATGCTATTAAAATGGGTAATCGCTTAATTATGATGGATGGTGGCCATATTATTTATGATATAAAAGAAGAAGAAAAGAAAGAACTTACCATAGAAAAACTGCTTAAGATGTTTGAAATTAAGCACGGTGGCAAATTCAATAATGATCGAATGTTACTATCAGTTTAATAAAATAATCTATTATTTTAAAGCTCCCTTTTAAAAAAGGGAGCTTTTTTAATGCTAAAATTATATTTAAAATAATTGATTATACTACGAATGAGAATTTATCGAAATTTACAACTCTATCTTAATTTTTTCAGCAGCATCCAGAGTATATTTTTTATCAAAAACAAAAAATTCCAGAGCTTCAGTATTTCCTGCAGCTGCTTTTAACTTAAAATGGTTTTGATTTAATGTTACTTTAAATTTTTTATCCTGATAATTAAGCTTAAATTCAACTTCTTCCCATTCCTGACAAATTACCGGTTTAAATGAAAGACCATCTCGATCAATTTTCATGCCAGCAAAACCATTAATTATTAACTGCCAGATTCCACCAGCTGCAGCAGTGTGTACACCACCAATAAAAGTACCCCCGCTGACCGCCTTATTAGTACTCATCAGATCAATGAAAGCTGATTTTTTGAAATACTCATAGCTTTCTTCTGCTCTTCCTAAACGGGCAGCAACAACTGCATACTGAGATGGACTCAAAGAAGAACCATGTTGAGTTCTGGGCTCATAATAATCATAATTAGCTGCCAGTACCTCCTCAGAAAAAATATCATGTAAGGTAAATAACTGAATTACATCAGCCTGTTTAATTACCTGAGTAAAAACAGCTACTCCATTAGGCCAACCCCAATATTCTTCTTTATCAATTAATCTATCTTTAAGCACTTCTGCTGTAGTATCTTCTAAATTAAAATACCCATCAAACTGTTCAATTAAATTGTTTTCATCTGGTTGTGGTAAATATATTTTCTCAGAAATTTGCTGCCAGGCAGTAATTTCTGACTCAGCAAGATCAATTTTATTTTTTAATTCAGTCAGCTTTTCAGGATATTCATTTTCCATTTTATGATAGAAATATAATGCTTTTTTTAAAGCGAATTGTGTTAGATAATTTGTAAATGCATTATTATCAACATTTTCATGATATTCATCAGGTCCTAAAAGCCTAATAATCTCATACTGATCCTTGTACTGATTATAGTGAACCCTGGAATGTAAAAACCTGGCTACTTCAAATAATATTTCACTTCCATAATCAACAATAAATTCAAGGTCCTTAGTTGCCAGGTAGTATTTCCAGATAGTATAACTGATATCTGGAGAAACATGGATCTGCCAATCATTAAAGTGATTTCTAATTTTACGGCCGCTGATTACATCTTTAAAGAAAAAAGATGGACATAATTCTCTTCCACTTTTACCAGATATCCAGGCATAAAAGGCTCCAGCATAACCTAGATCTTTAGCCTTTTTGCGGGCACCATTTAAAGTATGATAGCGATATTTTAAAATGTTTTTTGCAGTTTCAGTTTCAGTAAATAAAAACATAGGTAAGTTGAAAATTTCCTGATCCCAGAAAGCAGACCCCTGATATGCTTGACAGGATAATCCACGAGCTCCAATTGGTAAACGATCACTATGAGCAGGTGCAGCAATAATATTATGATAAAGATTAAATCTGACTGCCAGCTGATCTAAACTATTACCCTTAATTTGAATATCCATCAATTCCCATTTTTTATCCCAGACAGCCTGATGCCGTTCTTTTAGTTTCTGATAACCATTTTCAAGAGCTGATGCTGCATCTTTCAGTGCTGCTTGAAGTGGATTTTCAAGATCATTACTGGAATAAACAATCATATTTCGCTCCAACTCAATTTTTTCTGCTTCAGCTTCAAGATCAATTAATAAATAAATAGATTTTTTCTCATTTTCAACCTTAATATTTTTCATCTTTCCTTTTTTGAACTTAAAAGATAAAGCAGTTACCAGAGTTATCTTACTTTCTCCTGTCTCAGCCTTTAAGTATAAAATATTTTTATTGGCATCATATTCTCCACTAAAGTTTTCAAGATGAGTACCATTTAAATCCCAGACATCACCATTAATACCAAGCTTTAATTCTATTACATCATCTTCTATATTCTTAAGCTGATAATTATTTGCAATTAAATGTAAATTATCATAAGAAGCAAATCTTTCTGATAATATTTTAATATTATTATTTTTTTTGGACTTAGATATTCGCTCAAAAACACCATACTTAAAATTAAAATTTAATTCAGTTTTCATTCTATTTTGCTCTGGATAATCTCCAATTTTTTCTCCACCAATTACTACTTCTGTTGTCAGTGCATTTGGTGAATTGGAAAGTTCTCTCCATTTTCCATCTGCCATATCATAGGTATCTGTTATTACACAGGCCTGATACTGCTCTTTACCCCACTCTTCTAAAGTGCCTCTATAGCCTAAGTAACCATTACCACATAATAAATTACTGCCATAATGAACCAGCTGCTCTTCTTTTAAGCTTTTAATTTGTAAATTCCAATCATCTTTTATCTCAAAAAAATCTTGATAATTCAATTTTATGCCCCCTTTAACAATCAAATTATAATCTTTACTAAAAATGAATATTTTGTTATTTTATTAGACAAAGAAATTAGGCCATCAAATATCAATATTTCATGATCTGATGACCTGATTTTATTAATCTTTTAATCAGTTATATATATAACCCAATCAATATAAGACTGACATTAATCTATTCTTATTATATTAGTTTTAACCTTTTACTGCGCCAGCTGTTAATCCAGCTACAATTCTTTTCTGGAAAATTAATACTAAAATTACAATCGGAACTGTAACCATAACTGCTGCTGCCATAATTTCTCCAAATGGTTCCTGCCGGGCAAATTCTCCCGAGAAAAATTGAATAGCTACCGGTACAGTCCTTGCACTTGGATCAATAGATGTAAATGTTAAAGCAAAGAGGTACTCATTCCAGGCCTGAATAAATGACAGCAGACCTGTTGTAACTAAAGCCGGTGCAGTAAGCGGCAGTAAGATCATATGGAAAGTCTGAAAAGGTGTTGCACCATCTACCTGAGCTGACTGCATAATTTCATCTGGTAAATCTCTAAAGAAAGAAGTTAAAACCCAGGTTGTAAATGGTAGGGTAAATAATAGATATGTAAAAATCATACTTACCCTTGCACTTAAATTCAAAGCATTTATTACTGCATATAGTCCAGATAATACTGTAACCTGAGGAAACATAGTCATTGCTAAAATTGTATAAAGAGCTGGTGCTTTACCTTTGAATCTTAATTTACCCAAAGCAAAAGCTGCAAATGATCCTGTTAAAAGAGCTAATATTGTAGTTGAAGTTGCTACTATTGTACTATTGATTAAACCTCTAACAAAACCTCCATTAGAAAATATTGCTCTATAGTTTCTGGTAAAAAATGATATCTCTCCAGTATCTGGGTCTCTAGGAATTAAGGTTCCTGGAGTCATGCTTAACTGGGCTTCGGACTTTAAAGAAGAAGAAATTGCCCAGTAAAATGGAAATAACAAGTAAATAATAATTACTGCCAGCACAAGATAGAATAGGACTTTTTTAAGTGTTTTTTTCTGCTCTCTTGTCATTCTGTATCAACTCCTAAGGATTTCATATAAAGAACAGCAAAGCCAAAGATTATAATAAAAATTATAACTCCAATTGCTGATGCCATTCCCATTTGTCTAGCTGAAATCAATTGAAAGTAATTAAAACTTGCCATTGAATATCTTTTCTGTGACAGCATAACCTGAAAAACATCAAATACTCTTAAAGCGTCTAAGGTTCTGAAAATCAAAGCAACAGCAAGTGATGGTTTCAATAATGGTAAGGTAATATTAAAAAACTGTCTAAATTTACTGGCTCCATCCATTTCGGCTGCTTCATATAATTCCTGTGGGATCAGCTGTAAACCAGCAAGAATTAATAAAGCCATAAAAGGTGTAGTTTTCCAAACATCAACTGCTATAATTGCTGGAAGCTGTAAAGCATTATTACTTAAAAATGAATAGCTGCCGTCAATTAAGCCAAATCGATCACCTAACATATTAAATAAACCTGCCCTTGTTGGCTCAAACATCCATTCCCACATTCTGGCAGAAACAACGGTAATAACGGCCCAGGGAACTAACATTACAGCCCGCATAGCACCTCTACCTTTAAATTCACTATTAACTACTAAGGCAACTATTAGACCAAGGACTGTCTCAAAAAAGACTGAAAAAAGTGTGAAAATTAAGGTGTTCCAGACAGATCTAATAAAATCTGGAGTTCGAGCTCCAACCACATATCGATTCCCGAAAAAACTAAACTCAAATGATGGTCGATATGAATGAGGATTTCTTGGTAAAACGCTTATCGGTCTTTGAAATTGCTTTTCTCCACTTCGTTCGTCAACTGCCTGTTCACCTGTTCCCTCATCAATGATAGGTTCTAATTCTTTAACAGTGACTGATAAAAGTGCTTTATAGTTATCTAAGCCAACAAAACTAGTTTCTTTGCTGGAAGCAAATTCTTTATCAGTAAAACTTGTATAAAAAACCTGACCCAGAGGATATAAAGCAATTATAATTAAAATTAAGAATGCTGGTATTAATAATTTAAAAGCTAATTTTTGTTCTTCTTTTGCCAGATTTGATGAATTACTATTTGCCATTAAGTTCCCCCCCTTTTAGAAAATCTGGAGAGGGATAGTCCTCTCCAGATAATTAACAATTTTAAAGAATTTTACTTATGGTTGTATTGGTTCACCAGTTTCAAATCCTGTAGTATCTTCTAAATCTAATTCTAAATACTCAATAGCTGTTTGAGCATCACTTTCACCAGTTAATACTGAATGTACTGACTGGAAGAACAATTCTGATACCTGGTTATACTGAGGAGCAGTTGCAGTAGAAGGACGTGCAACAGCATTTGTAAATACATCATATAGACTACCAAAGAATGGAACTGCTTCTAGTACATCTTCATCTTGATACAATGATTTAATTGTAGGATTGAATGAACCTTCAACAGCACGCATCTTCTGTACTTCTTCACCAGCTAAAAACATAGCTAATTTAGCTGCTTCTTCTGGGTATTCACTGTACTTACTTACTCCTAAGTTCCAGCCACCTAAGGTTGCAGCAGATTTACCACTATCTCCAGCAGGTAAAGGTGAAACATCAAAGTTTCCAGCAGTAGGTTTACCTTCTTGATTTCCTAAAGCATAAGCATAAGGCCAGTTGCGCATAAAGAGTGCATTACCAGCTTCCCACATTGAGCGAGCATCTTCTTCTCCCATTCCAGTTACACCAGTTGGGGAAATTGTACCAACCCAACCAGCTGCTTGATCTATGATCTCAATTGCTTTCTCATTATTAATTGTAATTTTTTGATCAGGGCTAACTATCTGTCCTCCACCATTAGAATAGGTCCATTCTAAAGCGTCACAGGTTAAACCTTCATAAGCATCTCCCTGCCAGACATAACCATAAAAGTCTTCATTACCTGCAGCTCTTTCTTCTTCCATAATATATTGAGCAGTTTCTTCTAATTCATCCCAGGTTTCTGGAACTTCACGGTCATATTTTTCTAATAAGTCAGTTCTGTAATATAAAAGTCCAGCATCTGTAAACCAGGGCATGGCTACTAAACGGCCATCTGTTGTTGTGTTATTCTCAACAATTGCCTGGAAGTGTTTGTCAGCAACTTCTTCTGCACCATAGTCATAAAAATCGATAAAGTGCTCAGCTAAATCACCAGGCCAGATTACATCAATCTGATAAACATCTACTTCAGGGCTTTCAGCTTCTAAAAACTGTAAGTAAAGTCCTAATCTGTCATTTGCTAAATCAGGAGTTTCTAAAACTTCGACTGTTACATCAGGATTTCTTTCCATGTACATCTCAGCCGCTTTAATTGTCAGTTCTTTTTCCTGACCAACTGCACCACCAGCAACAGTTAGAGAAATTTCTTCATCAGCCATTTCATCTGGAACTTCCTCTTCAACCATCTGTTCCTCTTCGACTGGTTCTTCTACTTCCTCTTGCCCTGTAAAATAGAAAAATAAACCACCAACAACTACTAAAGCTGCCAATAAAATAATAAGCGTGTTTTTCTTCATTTACTATTCCTCCTTATTTTTATAAAATAACAATTTTATAAATTAAAATTGTCATTGTTCTTAATTTGATAATTTTTTTTATCATTAAGACTACTTTCTCTAACCACAAGTTTATGTGGAATAAAAACTTTTTTATCTTCGATATTTCCCTGATTTATAATCTGGTTCAGCATTTCTATACTTTTTAAACCTAAATGATATCCAGATTGTTTGATAGTAGTTAGAGCCGGATCAGTATATTTTCCTAAGTCAATACCATCAAATCCAACTACAGAAATATCTTCTGGAACTTTAATGCCTTGTTCTTTTAAATATCTAATAGTTCCAACTGCCATTTCATCATTAAAAGCAAAAATTGCAGTTACATCTGGAAATTTATTAATGATTTTCTCTGCTGCTGAATAACCACTTTCAAATGTAAAATCCCCTTCAATAAATCTCTTTGGATCATATTTTACATCACTTAATCTTAAAGCAAGCTTAACCCCCCTTAACCTTTCTTGACTTGCAAGCATATCAAGATCAGGACCTTTAATAAAAGCTATATTTCTATGTCCAGACTGACAGAGAAATTCAACCATATCATAGGCAGCAGCAACATTATCAACTGTAACACAGCTGATTTCGGGATCACTGATATAACCTGAAGCAAAAACAACGGGTATATTATAATTTTTAACTATTGAAAGCAAATCATTATAATAATTAGTAGTAATTAAAATAATGCCATCAATTTTCTTTTGTTTCATAATGTTTAAATAATTTTGTTCTTTTTCAAACTCCCCATCAGAATCACCATAAATTAAAGCAAAACCTTTTTCTCTAGCCTCTGCTTCAATTCCTTTAAGTAGATTGGCTAAAAAAGGTCTTTCCATACCAGCTCCAATAACCCCAATTAAGTTGCTGGTATTGGTTCTCAATATTCGAGCAGAATCATTAATCTGATAATCCAACTTTTCCACAGCTTTTTCTACTCTCCTAGCTGTTTCTTCTCTCACTAGTGAACTATCATTCAAAACACGGGAAACTGTGCTTAATGAAACTCCTGCTAATTTTGCTACATCTTTCATAGTGACATCCATAATTTTCTCTCCTAAATTTTAATGAAATGCATTTCACTATTTAATATATTCAATACTAAATGAATAATTCCTGCAAAAAAATCAAATTTTTTTGAAAATTTATCATTTTAATCAATTTTAAGCCGTTTTTGACTAAATATATTGACTTAATGGATTATATTGTATTTTTTTAATTTAAATACTTTAAATTTTAAATTTTGCTATTTTTCTGTTAATTAATTTCATGAAAAAAACCTGAAACTATGAAATCCTTTTCAATTTTTTATTAAAACAATTAAATTATTGGCACTAGTTAAAATATAATAATTCAAAATTGTTGCGAGTATATATATTTTCAAAAATATCTTGATTTAATAATTGATTAGAGATTAAATAATTATCTTGACTCTGTAATATAAAAACAAAGGGATTATCAATTAGCAAAACTTCCTCAATTATAGTATAAGCTTTACTTTGCTTATTTTTGTCTTTGGTTAGTTTTATATAGTCAATTAAATTATCTACTCTTCTATTTTCATAATTAAAATAATTCTTATCAGACTTCGAATAAAAATTATCAATTATGAAATTAAATTTATCCTCATAATTATATGACATTATAAAAAGTTGACTGTTTGGATCATTTTTTAAAATATTTAAATATTCAGACCAGCTGTAATCTTTTATAGTTAAGTCAATATTTGAAGCTTCAAATTCTTTGTTTATTAATTCTGCAGTCTTAAGACTGCAATCAGAATTATTAAGAGCTATAGTTAATGCATATTTTTCGTTATTGTTTAATTCTTGTTTTGCTAACTGCTGATTTCTATAATTTATTTTATTTAATATTTTAAAATCATCGCTTTCATTTTTTAAATAACTAAAATTATATAAATTTAAGCATTCAATAACTTCATTATTATTTAAAGTTGATATAATTTTTTTCTTGATATCTCTATAACTAGTATTATAATTAGAATTATTTTTATAATTAAAAGCAATAAAGTAAATGTTATTATTTCCAATCTTTTTTAAACTATAATTATTTTTTATAATTTTTTGATGATAATAATCAATTAGTTGCTTTTGGTTGAGCTCATATAAATCAAAATTTTGATAATTGCTATTTAAATTATTAGCTTCATTAAAATAAAATTCAATTTGTTTTAAATATGGCAATTTTTCTTTTTGATAGTTATTTTGCCAGTAATTTTTATTTTCAGTTAAAATAATTTTATTATTTAAAAAATCATTAAATTTAAATGCGCCTGTCCCTATTGGATTTAAAGCAAAATTTTGATCTGAATTTAAAACAGCTTGCTTAGGCATTACTACTGCCGCTTCTCTCATTAAATTATAAATAAAAGGTGCATATGAATTTTTTAACTCTATTTCAAGTTGATAATCATCAATTACCCTTATACCAGTTATTTCTTTTTTCTTTTGCTGGCGATAATCATCATATCCCTGTACTTTCTTAAATATTTCTGCATATGGAGATTTATTTTTAGGATCAGCTAAATATTCAAAAGACCATTTCCAGTCTTCTGCAGTGACTTTTCTCTGATTGATTGTCATTTCTTTCCCATCTATTTGATAAGGATGAAAATACACATCTTTTTTTAAGATAAATCTAAAAACTGTGGAATCTTCATTAATTTCCCAGGATTCACTTAAATTATTTACTATTTCGCCTTTGCTGTTAAATGCTAATAAATTATCAAAAATTTGTCTATTAATTGTTTGTTCTGTACTGTTAAACGAATAAATTGGATTTAGATTTAAAGCTCTTTTATTTACTTTAACTTTTAAATCACCACCATAGTTTTCTGCACTTACAGTAAATGCTGCCGTTATTATAATTAATAAAACTAAAAAACATATTTTTGTTTTTCTCATTTTTATTCCTCCAAATTGAATAAAATATTTAAAATGGTAGCTTAATAATATTATTCGTTAAAAATAAGAAAATCCCTGTCTGGAATTTCAAAATCCAGTACAGGGATTTAAAAAATATTTATTTTTATAAGTCTAATAAATGACAGGCAGCAAAATGTCCATCACCATATTCTTTAAATTCAGGTTCTTTAACAGAACAGGTATCAAAAGCTTTTGGACAGCGGGGATGGAATCTACAGCCAGAAGGTGGATCTACTGGTGAAGGAACATCTCCCTCTAAAATAATTCTATCCTTTTTCTTTTTAGGATCTGCTTCTGGAATTGCAGACAATAAAGATTGGGTATAAGGATGAATCGGATTTTTAAATAATTCTTTTTTATCTGTTAACTCGACAATTTTACCCAGATACATAACTGCAACTCTATCACTTATATGCTTAACTACACTTAAATCATGTGCAATAAATAAATAGGTTAAACCAAATTCCTTCTGTAAATCCTGAAGTAAGTTTACAACCTGAGCCTGAACTGAAACATCAAGAGCAGATACTGGCTCATCTGCAATAATTAACTTAGGATCTACTGCCAGAGCTCTAGCCACTCCTATACGCTGGCGCTGCCCACCACTAAATTCATGTGGGTAACGATGCATATATTCAGCACCCAGCCCAACATTTTCGAGTATTTCTCTTACTTTTTCATTACGTTCTTTTTTATTTTTAGCTAACTTATGAATGTCAAGTGGTTCACCAACAATGTCAGCAACCGTCATTCGAGGATTTAGTGATGCATATGGATCCTGAAAAATAATCTGCATATCACGTCTTATTGCTCGCATTGCTTTTTTATCGAGATCCATTACACTTTTGCCTTCAAATATAACTTCTCCAGCAGTTGCTTCTAAAAGTCGAAGAATTGTTCTACCAGTTGTTGATTTACCACAACCTGATTCTCCTACCAGACCGAGTGTTTCTCCTTCTTTTACAGTAAAAGAAATATCATCAACAGCTTTTACATGTGCAACAGTCTTTTTAAATATTCCTGCTTTAACCGGAAAATATTTTTTTAGATTTTTAACTTCTAGTAAATTTTCAGCCATTATTCTAAAACACCTCGATCCTCATAGATTCTTTCTCCACGTTTTTTAATCTCTTCTAGCTCTTCATATCTCCAGCAGCGAACCATATGACCGTCTGCTGCATCTTCTAAAGGAGGTTCTTCGTCATAACATTTACCTTCTGCTAAAGGACAGCGAGTATTGAATTTGCAGCCTTTAGGAAAATTAAGTGGAGAAGGCACACTACCCGGAATAGCTTCCAATCGATCTACATCTTTATCTAATTTAGGTATTGAATTCATTAAACCCCAGGTATAAGGATGTTTTGGATCATCAAATAATGTTTCAACATCAGTATATTCCACTACTTTACCTGCATACATTACTGCTACCCTATCAGATACTTCTGCAATTACTCCTAAATCGTGAGTAATCATCATAATTGACATTCCATAACTGTCTTTTAAAGAGTTCATTAATTCTAAAATCTGAGCCTGAATGGTTACGTCAAGAGCTGTTGTTGGCTCATCAGCAATTAATAATTTAGGATCACAGCTTAAAGCCATTGCTATCATAACACGCTGCCTCATACCACCAGATAACTGGTGCGGATATTCGTCTACCCTCTGTTCTGGAAGAGGAATACCTACTTTCTTCAGCATATCTATAGCCTGTTTTCTGGCTTCTTTTCTATTTACACCCTTGTGCAGCATAATAGCTTCAATTATTTGATCTCCCACAGTATAAACTGGATTTAAAGATGTCATTGGCTCCTGAAATATCATGGAAATATCATTACCACGAATTTTACGCATTTCTTTTTCAGGAATCTTAATTAAATCCTCACCCAGAAAATTAATTTCTCCATCCACAATTTTTCCTGGAGGAGACTCAATTAACCTCATAATAGACAGGGAAGTAACACTTTTACCACAACCAGACTCACCCACAATACCTAAAGTTTCACCAGGATAAATTTCGTAATCTACTCCATCTACCGCTTTAACTACTCCTTCTTCAGTATAAAAATATGTTTTTAAGTTTTTCACTTCTACTAAAGCTTCTTTACTCAAGAAATTCACCTACCTTTTTAACGTCTATAAAATTAACAGTAACTAATTAAGTTTTGGATCTAATATATCACGGAAAGCATCACCAATTAAATTCCAGGATAAGCAAAATAGGGTAATTGCAATACCAGGAATTATAAGAGTATACCAGTAATTTAAAGGATTACCCTCAACACCTAAAATCCAATTACGAGCAAAAGAAATCATCTGTCCCCAATCGGCATAACCTTCAGGTGTACCTACCCCAAGAAAACTTAGAGTAGAAGCAGTTATAACCATTGAACCCATCCTCATTGAAGCCTGAATTACAACCGGGAAAATAGTGTTCAATATTATATGCCTGAAAATAATTCTAAAATCGTTTGCACCTAAAGCAAGTGCTGCTTGTACAAATTCATCTTCTTTAACTGATAAAACCTGTGATCTCATTAATCTTGCTGTACTCATCCAACTAAAGGTGATTAACGCTATCATAACATTAGTAAGTCCTTGACCTAAAATTGTTACTAAAACAATAGTTGCTATTATGAAAGGGATTGACATAAAAACATCTGTAACCCTCATCAATACTTCATCAATCCAACCACCATAATAAGCGGCTATTGTTCCTAAAATAATTCCTATCGATGTACTGATCCCTACAACAATTAAACCTATTGTAAAAGCAGTTCTTGTTCCCCAAACTATACCATAAAAAATATCATACTGACCTTCAGTAGTTCCAAATATATGTTCTTCACTTGGTGGCTGAGGTTCAATTGACCACCCTGCTCTTGGAATTAAATAAGGATCATCTGGATCACTAGGTGGTGCAATCCAGGGTGCAAAAACTGCAACTATAATAAAAAATAAAATTATTAAAATACCAAGTAATGATATTTTGTTCTGTAACAAACGTTTAACAACTTCTTGCCATTCCACTAAACCATCACTCCAATCTAATTCTTGGGTCAATTACAGCATATGATACATCCACAAATAAATTAATTAATATTAAAAGAAATCCAAAATATAAAGCTCCTCCTAATACACCTGGATAATCAAGCTGCTGTGCTGCATTTGCCATAAATTGTCCTAATCCTCTTATATCAAAAATACTTTCGACTATAACCAGTCCACCTGCTAATCCAAGCACCATCTGACCGGCAACTGTAACTACAGGAATTAAAGCATTACGAACAGCATGCTTATAAACTACAATGTTATCTGCAAGTCCTTTAGCTCTGGCAGTACGAATATAATCTTTTCTTAATGTTTCTAACATATTAGAACGTGTTATTCTTAATATAAAAGCCCACCATAGAATTGAAATAGTAATTACAGGAGCTATTAAATGTCTAATAGCATCTAAAACAATAGAAAAATTGAAATTTAAAATCCCATCAAGAATATGCATGCCTGTATAACTAATGAAATCTGCAGATCTAACTATTTCTGTAGCCCAATTTGATAATCTTCCCGGAGGCAGCCAACCTAAAACCCCATAGAAAATCATTAATACAACTAATCCAAAAACAAACGATGGAAAAGACCATCCTATAACTGCAAAAATCCTTATTGTGTGATCTAATAATTTATTATGATGAACCGCCGAAAGCACACCGAGAATTATACCACCAAATATAACTGGAAATAACGATAATAAAGCCAGTTCTAAAGTAGCAGGAAATCTATCAGATATTGCTTTTGTCACAGGAGCACCGGCCGATTCTGACCAACCAAAATCTCCTTTTAAAACTCCACCAATCCAGCGACCATATTGCTCATACCAAGGATCGTCAAGTCCATATTTAGCAACCAGCTGATCTATATCTTCAGCACCCTTTAATTGAGCTGGATCATTAATATAAGTACTCAGTCTTTGATAAGGTCCTAACATCATAATCATCGAAAAAATTAACATACTCACTCCAAAGAGGATTATCGGTAAAATAAGTAAGCGTCTTGTAATGTAAGCTATCATCCTCTATATTCATCCTTTCCAACTTTTAGTTATCTAAACAATAATATATCTGGGGAGCAAATATCCCCCCAGATATTTATTGAAAATATTTATACTAAATATATTCTATTTATCTAATGAATAAAAATACTGACCTGGATCCCTAATTGGATTATAATACCAACCTTCTACCCAATCTCTCATAACTACCTGAGCAGTTGGCTGATAAAGATAAAAATCAGTTCCATTTTCATAAGATATTTTCTGAATTTCACGATAAATTTCTGCACGTGCTTCTGGATCTGTTAAAGAAATTGCTTCTTCAATTAAAGGATCGATATTTTCTTTTGCAAATTCTGCATAATCTTCTCCTTTAAATCCACCATAAGTTCCTGTACTGCTTACAAAAGGAACTACAAAGTTATGTGGATCAGCATAGTCGGCACCCCAGGCAATAAAGCCTAAAGTAAACTTTTGAGCAATTAATTTATCAAGATATGATGCCCACTGGATTCCACGTACATTAATCTTGAATTTAGGATTGATTCTTTCAACATAGTATTTAAGCATATCCGAAGCACTCTTACGAACATCATTACCAGAGTTATAAAGAATTGTTATTTCAAAACCTTTTTCCCATAACTCACCATCGAATGCCTGCTTGAAATGTTCTTCTGCTTTATCTAAATCCAATTCATAAGTTGTAGAATCTTTATCATAACCTAAAAGTGGTTCTGGAATTGGACCTCTACCCTGCTGTCCATCTCCCTCTAATACATCTTTAACAAAAGCATCATAATTCATTGAATATAAAAATCCTTTTCTAACATCAATATCACTAAAGAAGTTAGAAGGAACACCATTACCATCTAGTTTACCACTGTGAACATCTGGATTACCTTCAGTGACTATATTATAGTTCATTAAACCAGCACCCATATAAATATTAGGTAAACCTGTTATGACTTCTATACCATCCATATCTTTTATCTGACTCATATATTGTTTATCTACATAAACTATATCAGCATCTCCACGTTGAAGCATTAATTTACGTGTTGACCACTCATCAATCATTTTAATAATTACTTTTTTTATAGAAGCGGGCTCTCGCCAGTAATCCTCATTTCTATTTAAAACTACCTCTTCACCATTAACCCATTCTACAAATTCATAAGGACCGGTACCATTCATTGCCTCAAATAAAGGATCTTCTTCTTTAGTTGGGTTAGTATATTCAGCAATTGTTTCTGGCTGGCCATCCCAGTCTCCCTGTTCAATTGTCCATTCTTTATCAACGATTGCACCAAGACCATTACCCTGAGCAATAATACTTAAGAATGGAGGAAAAGGTTTCGGCAGATGGAAAATAACACTATTTTCATCCACTTCGATAGCTTTTTCTAAATATGCATAAACTTCTGCAGATTCCTCTGCAGTTAAATCCTTAGCAGCTTTTTCTTCTCCTAAAACTTCAGTTATTACATCAGATAAAGAACCCATTTGGAATAATGGTTCATAAATCATCCAAACTGGTCCACCATCACGATCCTGAATTAGGGCTCTTAAAAAACTATATTTAACATCTTCTGGAGTTAATTCATTACCATTATGGAATACTACATCATCTCGAAGTGGAAACTCATAAGTAGTATTATTATCTCTAATTAAACCATTTTCCACAGTTGGTACTTCAGTTGCAAGATGTGGTAAAAATTTTGTAATATCACCCTGATCAAATTTAATTAAATTTTCATAAACATTATTAACAATCTCTGCACTTGCAGTATCATACTGAAAATGAGGATCAAGACTATCAATAGTCCCCATATTAACTTCTACAAAAGTATCAGGATTTTTAACATCCTGTGCTCCTATCATTGAGGATATTGATAACAATAAAAATAAAGTTAAGGTAATTATTAATATTTTTTTCATGCTCAAAATTCCCTCCTAATAATTGTTTAATTCTTAAAAATTACTCCCTAATCTCTAATCAACTTTTATTTTATACCTCCTCCTTTAAAATATGAATTTAGATTAAGAATCCAAATTTATTGATAAGATTCTTTTAATATTAAATTTTTACTAACTTAAATTATATAATTATTCGATAAAAAAATCAAGTTTTAGGTCTTTATAAAGCCTATATATTTAAACCAAAGAAAAAGTTTTTGAGTTCATATTTTATTCTTACAGCTTAAGAAATGAAAAATTTAAAGTTGAAAAACCGCTAATTTTAAGATTATTTTCTTGATAAAAATTCTTAGTTGAGATTACCCTTCGAACAAAATTATCAGTCTCTTCAAATGGTAATTTTTTATTAATATTTCCTTCCCAACCATCATCAATCCAAATTCTTACATTTTTTTCACCGGCATTATAGGCTGCAATAGTTTGAATTAGATTTTTATCAAATTTTTGATATAAATAGTTAAAATACCAGCTTCCAAACTTTATATTTAATTCTGGATTATTTAAGTCTTCTAATTTAAAATTATTATAACCTAGTTCTTCAGCTATCCAAATTGCTGTAGATGGCATTAACTGCATTAAACCAACTGCTCCCTTGGAAGACTGCGAATAATTATTAAATCTACTTTCTACATAAATCAAAGCTGCCAACAATTCTTTTTCAATAGCAAATTCTTTAGCGTACTTCTCAATTTCAGCCTGATATTTTATTTGTTCAAAATTCCTCCGAATTGTCCATAAATCAAAATCATTACTCATAAACAGAAAAAATAAAATTAAAAGCATAATGAAAATAACAATTTTAGTTAAATATTCTTTGTTCAAATCTAGTTATCCCCCTCAATTAAGCTCTATTTTCTGCTGCTAGAGAGTGGATAATCATTTCGGCAGTTGCCAAATTTGTTGCTAAAGGAATCTGATGTACATCACATAACCTTAATAATGCGCTAACATCAGGCTCATGTGGCTGTGCAGTTAAGGGATCTCTTAGAAAAATAACTCCATCTAAACGATTTTTAGCAATTTCTGCTCCAATCATCTGGTCTCCTCCGATTGGCCCAGATGCCATCCTTTCTACATCAAGACCGGTTTCATCAATTAGCCTTTGTCCTGTTGTACCAGTTGCTATTAATCTCATATTTGCAAGAACATCTCTATGTTTTTCAGCAAATTTTATCATATCTTCTTTTTTCTCATCATGAGCAATTAAGGCTATTCTAATCAAGGTCTCATCTTCTCCTTTCAATACTTTACTCCACTGTATATCTAACTTCTCCCTTAATTTTTTAATTGTTGAATTATTTTCTATAACTACATCTGCTTTCTTTTTCTTCTCTTCAATTGATAATTGAGAATCAATTCTTTTTAATGCATCATCTTGATCCAAGTTATTTCTTTTTTCTAATCTTTTAATCTGGGCTTCTTTGGAAGCAGAGATAACCCAAACCTGGTCACAAAAACGATTCAGCCCAGTTTCATATAGAAGTGGCGCCATAAAAACTACAATTTGACCACTTTCTAAATATTCATGAGCTTCCTCTTTCATTTCATAAATAATTAATGGATGAAGAAGGGCTTCGAGCTTTTTTCTTTTTGCTGTATTAGAAAAAACTATTTCCCCCAACTTTTCTCTATCAAATTCTCCATCTTCTTTTAAAATATCTTTTCCAAATTCATCAATTACCCGTTTCCAACCTTTTTCGCCTTTTTGAGTAATTTTATGAGAAATTTGGTCTGCATCAATTATTTTTGCTCCCTTTTTCTTTAAATATTCTGCAGCTGTAGATTTTCCAGTCGCTATTCCACCTGTTAAACCAATGATCATATTATCCTCCCTTTCCCCGCTTTACTTTTGGCATTGAGGACAAAAGTAAGTTGAGCGACCACTAACTTTTATTTTTTCAATTTCTTTTCCACAAGTGTAACATTTTTCTCCCTGACGCTGATGAACTCTAAGTTCTTCCTGAAATGAACCTTTTTCGCCAAAGGCGTTAACATAATCGCTAAAGCTTGTGCCACCATATATAATTCCTTTTTTAAGAATCTCACGCATCTGATAATAAATTGCTTCTTTTTCTTCTTCAGTCAGTGTATCAGCAGTCCTATCGGGTTTGACTCCAGCCCGAAAAAGTATTTCATCTGCATAAATATTACCAATACCAGCAATAAAATGTTGATTTAACAGTAAAGATTTCATTAAAGCTCTTCTATTATTAAAAAGTTTTTTGAAATCTCCTACAGTTAAATTATCGCTTAAGGGCTCAGGACCTAGATCAGCAAGGCCACCAGCCTGTTCAGGATGATTTTTATCAATTAAATAAACTCGTCCAAATTTACGAATATTATTAAAGCGAATTTCCTGACCATCATTGAGGCTAAAAATAACATGTGTATGTTTATCTCTGAACTCCTTAACCTCTTTTACAAGCAATTTACCAGTCATTCTCAAATGAATAACCATATTTTTAGCTGTATCTAATTCAATAATTATATATTTACCACGACGGTTAATAGCTTCTATTTTAGAGCCAATTAAAGAGTTTTTAAAAGCTTCAATATCATTTTTAGGATAAGCAATCATATTTTTTTCTCTAATTTCAACTCCTGTAACTACTCTATCTGTAACTAAAGGTCTGAGTCCTTTAATTACAGTCTCTACCTCCGGCAGCTCAGGCATTATTCTTCACCTCATAGTCTTCTTTATCTCTCCAGTTTTCTCCAATTTGTAAATCAACCAAGAGTGGTACAGCTATTTCAGTTGTATTTTCCATTTTTTCTTTAATTAATTTTGCTGCCTGTGCTAAATCATCTCTATTAACCTCAAATACTAACTCATCATGAACCTGCAGTAAAATATTTAAGTCAAAATCAGCTTCTTTTAAAGCATCATAAACATCCAGCATTGATTTTTTCATTATATCTGCAGCAGTTCCCTGAATTGGTGTGTTAACAGCAGTTCTTTCCGCAAAAGAGCGGCGGTGGTAATTACTGCTATTAATTTCTGGTATATAACGTCGGCGGCCAAACATAGTTTCCGAATATCCACATTTTTTAACTTTTTCTATAGTTTGATCCATATATTCTTTTACTCCCGAAAAGCGTTCAAAGTATTTGTCAATATATTCTTGAGCCTCTTCTACAGGAATATCTAAATCCTGACTTAAACCATAAGCGCTCATTCCATAAGCAATTCCAAAATTAATTACCTTAGCGTGACGGCGTAAGTTTGGTGATACTTCTTCTGGTGCAACTTCAAATACCTCAGCAGCGGTTTCAGTGTGAATATCAGCTCCGCTATTAAATGCCTCTTTTAACTTTTCATCATTACTTAAATGAGCAAAAACACGCAGCTCAACTTGAGAATAATCAACAGCAAGTAGAATCATATTTTTACTAGAAGGAATAAAAGCTTTGCGAATTTCACGCCCTTCTTCTGTTCTAATCGGTATGTTCTGCAGATTAGGATCAGTGCTGCTTAATCTTCCAGTAGCTGTTACCATCTGGTTAAAAGAAGTATGGATTTTACCTGTTTCTTCATTAATTAATGGTGGTAAAGAGTCAATATAGGTTGATTTTAACTTAGCTAGCTCTCTATATTCTGAAATTAGAGGTATTATTTCATGTTTACCTTCTAATTTTTCTAAAACACTGGCATTTGTAGAATAACCTGTTTTAGTTCTTTTAATCACCGGCAGTCCCAATTTTTCAAATAAAATTTCTCCTAGCTGTTTGGGAGAATTTAAATTAAATTCTTCTCCTGCCAGTTTATGAGCTTTATCAACTATAATATCTAACCTTTTACCAAGTCGCTTGGATAAAGAATTAAGCCATTTTTTATCTACTTTTACCCCGTTATATTCCATTCTGGCTAAAACCTTAATTAAGGGTAGTTCTATTTCCTGATATAATTTTAATAAATTATCTTTTTTTAGCTTAGGCAGCAGCTCTTCTTTCAATTCGAAAAGTTTAGAAATTTTTACTGCATCTTTGTTAGCTGTCTCAAGCTGTTCAAAAGAAATAGTTAATTTTTGACTGAAAACTTCTTCTACTTCTGGCAGTGAAGATGAAGGTTGGAGTAAATAAAATGCCAAAAGTGGCTCAAAAGTTATGTTTAAAACTTCAATTTGATGATTTAATAAAGCAAGAGAAGCTTCTTTGGCATTAAGCATCAATTTCTCTATTTTATCTGACTCTAAAATTTCTTTAATCTCTGAATTAATCTCAGCTTTTGGATGGTATAAATATATTTTTTCATCATCTTCTACTGAAAATATAAATTCTTCAATTTTACCCGCAATTGCTTTACTTCCTTTTTCTAACTTTAAAGCTGCCGCTATTTTACCAGCTTTTATAATTTTTTCTTTAAAATCTTTTAAATCTTCCTCTTTTAATTCTTTTATTTCAAGATCTTCAAAATTAGCCTCTTCTTTAAAATCAAAACGATCAAGAAGAGATGTGAAACCAAGTTTTTCAAATTGTTCTGCTGCTTCCTGATCATCATAAAGATCCAGACGACATTTATCAAAATTAATATCAATAGGGACATCTCTTTTAATCTTACCAAGTCTGTAGCTCATTCTGGCCTGATCTGCATATTTGTGCAAATTCTCTTTTCGCTTTTTACCTGAAACTTTGTCAATATTAGCTAAAATTTCTTCCATTGTTCCAAATTCTTTAAGAAGTTTTAAAGCTGTTTTTTTACCAATACCTGGTACACCTGGAATATTATCAGAACTATCTCCCATTAACCCTTTTCTATCTATTAATTTTTCGGGGGTTAATTCATATTTTTCCATTACTTTGTCTAAATCAAATTTAACTAAATCAGATATTCCCTTACGGGTATATAATACATTTACATCTTTAGAAACTAACTGCAGAGCATCTCTATCACCAGTCACTATATAAACTTTATAACCATCTTTTTCTGCTTCTTTAGAAAGAGTTCCTAATAAATCATCAGCTTCATAACCTTCTTTAGACATCATTGGAATTTTAAGTTTTTCTATTGTCTGCTGCAGCAGAGGTATTTGTGGAACCAGTTCCTCAGGCATCTTTTTTCTATTACCTTTGTAGTCTGCATATTCTTCATGTCTAAAAGTAGGTGCTTTTTTATCAAAAGTTATGATCATTCTATCTGGATTCCACTCATCGTTAAGGCTGAAAAGCATCCTAATAAAACCAAAAACCGCATTTGTATATTCTCCATCATCATTTGTTAATAATGGTAAAGCATAAAATGCACGGTGGGTTAAACTGTGTCCATCTAGTAAAAAAAGTGTTTTTTTCTCCTCAGTTTCTTTATTTGACAAGATAAATCATCTCCCATTTAAATCTATTCTAATTTCTATATTTTATTTAATTATTTATTTTCTTTTAGTGGTAAAACAATAATAAATTTTGTTCCTTCTGCTTCTTTACTCTCTATATTAATATTGCCATCATAACTTTCAATAATTTGTTTAGCTATAGCTAAACCAAGTCCAGATCCTTTTTTATTTTTCCTTGTTCTTGACTTATCAGCTTGATAAAAGCGATCAAATATAAACGGCAGATCTTCTTTAGAAATTCCTGGGCCATCATCTTCAATAGAAAAATAAAATTTTTCATTATCCATTTTATCAAATTTTATCTTAATCTCACCTTTTTTTGGAGTAAATTTAACAGCGTTATCTAAGAAAATTCTAAACAGCTGTTTAAATAAATTTTTATCACCATAAAATTTAATTTTAGAATTATCTTCAATTTTTAAATTAATATCTGCTTCCATCAGCTTAAACTCTTTTACTATCTCCCTAATTAAAATATTAAAATCAAATAATTCTTCTTCTTTTTTTAGTTCGCTATCATCACCACGAGCTAAAAGAAGTAAATTTTCCATTAATTGTTTCATGTTTTCAGTTTCTTTTTTAATAGCATAAATTGCTTCATCTCTTACATCTTCTTTTTCTTTACCCCAGCGATCAAGCAGATCAACATAACCTTTAATAACAGAAATAGGGGTTCTTAACTCATGTGAAGCATCAGATACAAAATGTTTCTGGCTTTTAAAAGATTTTTCTAGTCTATCTAACATTGAATTAAAAGTTAATGCCAATTTTTTTATTTCATCATCAGGACCACTAACTTCCAGTCTGCGGCCTAAGTCACTAGAACTAATTTCTCTTGCAGTCTCTGTGATTTTATTAATTGGAGAAAGCATCTTTTTAGTAGTAAAGTAACCTAAAAAGACCGAAATAAGAGCTCCAATACCAGCAGCTATTGTTAAAACTATAATTAAAAAATCAAGAAAATTCTTTTCAAAAGTAATATCTCTAACTACCTGTAGATAACCACGAGAAAAAACAAATTTATTAACTGGAATTGTCTTTACAGCCATTATTTTGCTTCCTGATCTGAATTCTTCTATTTCAGCACTAATTGGAATATTCATATCTTCCAGATATTTAGATTGGGCATTTACCTTACCATCTTTATCTAAAACTCTAAAAAATATATTTTCTTCACTACGGCTAATTTGCTGTAAAATATCAGTTTCAAAAAAATTAACTGGATCTCCTATACCAGAAAATTGAGATAATACTAACTCAGTTGTATTATTTATGCTTTTTTGTATATTATCATCTATAAAACTAGATAGAAAAAAATAAATTGATAAATTAACTAAAAATAATAGCATCATAAACATAAAAGCATAAAGTATAGTTATTTTCCAAGAAATTTTACTTTTTTTATTAAAAAAATCAAACATTTTTATCTGACCTCAATACATAGCCAACACCTCGAACTGTATGTATCAATTTTTGTTCATAGGGATCATCAATTTTACTGCGCAGATAACGAATATAAACGTCAACAATATTTGTTTCTCCAGTATAATCATAGCCCCAGACATTATTTAAAAGCTTATCTCTGCTGACAACTATAGCTTCATTTTTGATTAAATATACTAAAAGATCATACTCTTTTTTCGTTAATTCAATTTCTTCCCCTGCCCGTTTTACAATATGTGCATCAAGATTAACTTCGACATCGGCAGTTTTCAAAACATTATCTGATTCGACATTACCCTCATCTCTTCGCAGATGGGCTCTAATTCTAGCCAATAATTCTTCTATTTCAAAAGGTTTAGTCAAATAATCATCAGCACCAGTATCTAAACCCTGAACTTTGTCTTCCAATTCAGATTTTGCAGTCAGCATAATGATTGGAATATCTGAAAACTCTCTGATGCGTCTACAAACTTCAATTCCATTTTGACCTGGAAGCATAATATCTAATAATAATAAATCAAATTCTTTTTCTTTTAATATATTTATACCATCATAACCATTATCAAATTTTTTGACCTGATAACCTTCATGTTCCAGCTCTAACTCTACAAATCTTGCAATTTGAGAATCATCTTCTATCAACAGTATTTTCTTATCCAAATTACTCACCCCTCTTATTATATCAAGTATTTACTTAAAATTAAACATTAAAACCGGGCTTTTAAAGCCCGGCAGTTTAATATTGGTTTTTTTATAATTTAAAGATCATTTGGTTTATCACCAATTCGACCAAATAAAATTTCTGAGCTGCCATTGCGAATAACTTTAAACATTATCTTATCTCCAACTTCTTTTTGGGTAATTATTTCACTTAGATCAGATGTACTTTCAATATTTTTCTGATCTACTTCTTTAATTACATCATATACTTTTAAACCAGCTTTTTCAGCAGGACTATCTTGATAAACTTCAATTACTACTACACCTTCACGATTCTTTAAACCGAAATATTCCTGTACTTCTTTGGTAATTTCACTGAAGGCAATACCAATCCAGGGTCTTGTTACTTCACCAGTATTTTGAAGTTCGCTGACAATACCTTTAATTTCATTAACTGGAATTGCAAAACCAATTCCCTGACCAGCTCTTGAAACTGCTGTATTTATACCAATTACCTTACCCTGATTATTGAGTAAAGGTCCACCACTATTACCAGGATTAATTGCTGCATCTAACTGAATTAAATTCTGATAGGTTCTAACCTGACGATCATCTGTGGGTATTTGAATTGGTCGTCCTAAAGCACTAATTACACCTACTGTTACAGTGTGTTCAAAACCTAATGGGTTTCCGATAGCAATTGCCCAATCCCCAGGCCTTATTTTATTGGAATCTCCCATTTCAAGAGGACTAAGTTCCTGATCTAATTCTTCCGTATCAATATTTAATATTGCTAAATCTAAACTGAAATCTGACCAGGCTACTTCAGCTTCTACTGGATCTTCTCTACCATTTATTGAAATTTCAATCTTGTCTGCTCCTTCTATTACGTGCTGATTGGTTACTACATAACCATCTTCAGAAACTATAAAACCTGAACCAAAACCCTGTCTTTCTCGAGGCTGTTGTTCCGGCATCTGAAAACGATCACCAAAAAAGAATCTGAAATAAGGATCATTGAACATTTCAGGCACTTGTTGGTTACCAGAGGTCTTAACAGTTGTGGTTACTTTTACAACACCATTATCAACTTCTTCAGCAATGTCTGCAAAATGATTTGTTTGATACATATTTTGAGACTGCTGATTTTGTGCAAATACTGCAGGTGCTGAACTAATAACTAATGATACTATGATTAAAGCTAATAATGATCTTTTAATTATATTATTCCTTGCTTTCATAATAACACCCTCCTTTATCTTAAAATAATTTCATCCTATATTTATAATATACCAGAAAGAAATTAAAGAATAATTAAGCAAAAATTAAATTTAGATTAAATTATTTTTTTGCCTGATTTTTAACTTTATTCATTTCCTTTTCAATTTCCTCCTGATCTCCTAAATAATATTTATTTTTAACGTTCATTTCCTGATCAAATTCATAAACTAAAGGTCTTCCAGTTGGGATGTTTAGAGATGAAATATCTGCATCAGAAATACCATCTAAATGTTTTACCAGAGCTCTCAAACTATTTCCATGAGCGGAGACAATAATCTTTTTACCTTTTTTCATCTGGGGTACAATTTCATTTTCCCAAAAAGGCATTACTCTTTCAATAGTCATTTTTAAACTCTCACACGTTGGAAGCTCTTGCTCAGATAATTCGGCATATTTTTCTTCATTACCAGGATAACGATCATCATCTTTATCTAAAGCAGGTGGTGGTGTATCAAAACTACGCCGCCAGATATGAACCTGTTCTTCACCCTCTTTTTCGGCAGTTTCTGCTTTATTTAAACCCTGTAAAGCACCATAATGGCGTTCATTTAATTTCCAGGATTTAATTACAGGAATCCAATGCAAATCCATAATATCTAAAATTATATTTAAAGTCTTTGTAGCTCTCTTTAAATATGATGTATAGGCAAGATCAAAACTAAAACCTTCTTCTTTTAATAATTCTCCTGCTTCTTCAGCTTCTTTATATCCCTGCTCACTTAAATCAACATCAGTCCAACCTGTAAATTTGTTAGCTAAATTCCATTTACTTTCACCATGTCTGACTAATACAATTTTCATCAAACCACTCCTTTTATAATATAGTTAGTGATATTTATTTTTTGACTCTCCTCAGGACAAGCCCTTGAGGATTGCGAGCAGACTTTCACTCTATCACTACTTGAATCTAAAACAATTAAAATTTCTATTTGATTAAGACTATAAATAATTATATGCAATTTAAACTTAAAAATATATTAATTGATTTACAAATTAAATATTAATGAATTCTGCTTTGATCTGCCATTTTGAATCTAATTTTTGAGCTAAAAGCTGCCTGTATTTTTTTAGCTGCTCGGGATCTCTATAGCTACCACTTTTATAATCTATTATTTTAACTATTTTATTCTGCTGATCTACAAGCAGTCGATCAATACGATATTGTTTTTCACCTGAATTAGTTTTTTCTTTTAGTAAATATTCATTAAAAACTTCATATTTTTTAGAAAATATTTCAGGATGAGAATCAATAAACTGATTACTCTCTGCAATAATTTCTTCTATTTTTTTCTTTCCCAGCAAATTTCCATATTTGCTTTTCAGCAGTTTGGCAGCAGATTTTTTTTCTTCTTTTTTATTATATTTTATATTTTCCAGATAATAATGGAGAGCAAGTCCTTTTATTTTGCTTTCTGCAATTTTTAAGCCGCCAGCCTGTTTTTGAAAAAATTTATATTTTTTTTCTTCATTTTCTCTTTTCTCTTCAGAAAATACTGTTTTTTGTTTTAGAAATTTATTTAAACAGGCTAATTTATAATCTTTTTTATCTGGCTGGACTTCTACTAACCTTGCTGCTCCTCTAACTTCCGACTGCAGCAGTTCCATTAAATTAGCTGCTTCAACCGAATTTAAGAGCATTTTTTCATAATAATCATAGCTGCTATCTAACCACATCAAATCTTGATCGGGTTTGATTTTTCTTGGCGCTTCAATATACAGATGGAGATCATTTTCAGCCCTGCTTAAGGCAACATAAAGATTATTGATCTCTTCCATTTCTACTTTTTTTTCTGCTTTTTCTTTAAAATCATAATCCAGCCAGTCTAAAATAGATAGATATTTGTTTTGAATGAAAAGATAATTGTTAAGTTCTTGATAATTATGATCAAAATCCAAATAAAAATTAATTCCAGTCCCAGAATTACCACCTCTACGGCCGGGATTCCAATAAAAATATTCAATCGGCAGTGAAAGTCCTTTTGCCTGATGAATAGTCATTAAAGTTACAGCTT